>DVLP01000263.1 GCA_018715445.1 Candidatus Avipropionibacterium avicola
GGTCGTGGTCCCGGCGCTGGTGCTGTCGCTGGTGGCCTGGTTGGCGATCCCCTCCGGCTCGGCGAACTTCCTGCCCGGCGGTCGCTCCGACGGCTCCGGCGGACCGCTGCAGCTCGGCGATCCGACCCTCGACCTGCGGCGCAACCTGAACCGACCCGACGACGTCGCGGTGCTGAGCTACACCACCGAGGCACCGCCCGACGGCCAGGACCCCGACGACGGGCTCTACCTGCGGTTGGCCTCCTTGCCGCAGTTCGACCAGAACGGCTGGCAGAACTCCGCGATCCAGGTCCACCCCGGCCAACCGGGCCGGATCCCCGGCGTCGGCACCGAGCCGGGCCAACGCCGTACCACCCGGATCAGCATCGGCAACTTCGACAGCGAGTACCTTCCCCTGCCGTACGCCCCCCGGTCCCTGGAGGTGCCCGGCGACTGGGGCTACGACCCGCAGTCGCTGGTCTACATCGCCACCGGACAGGGCCGCAGCATGGCCACCCGCAACCTGGACTACACCGTCGACAGCGCCGACCTGGTGCCCGACGGGACGCGGCTCAGCGTCGCGCCGGCCGGCAGCCCGGGCGATGTCGACATCACTGGCACCGTGCCCGAGGACCTGCCCGACGAGGTCGTCGCGCTCGCCCAACGGATCACCGAGGACGCCAGCACCGACGCACTCAAGGCGGCAGCGATCCAGGCCTACCTGCGCGGCGGCACCTTCGAGTACTCCACCGAGCCCGCCCCCGGGACCGGCTATGACGCGCTCACGAACTTCCTGTTCGTCGACCAACGCGGCTACTGCGAGCAGTTCGCTGCCGCGATGGCGGTGATGGCCCGCGCGATCGGGATCCCCTCCCGGGTGGCGATCGGCTTCCTGCCCGGCGAGAAGGACGGCGACGAGTGGGTGGTCAGCACCCATGACCTGCACGCCTGGCCGGAGCTCTACTTCGAGGGCATGGGGTGGGTCCGCTGGGAGCCCACCCCCGGCAACGGCACGGTCCCTCCGTCGTGGACGCTGGCCCGCTCCGGTGCCGCCGACGAGACCACGGCTCCCCCGAGCTCGGCCGAGCCGACCGACGAGGACGTACCGACCGAACTGCCCTCCGACGAGCAGACCGAGACCGGGACCGATCCGTCCGCGGCCAGCGACGACCCGAACGCCGAGCACATCGCCCGCTGGGGCACGTCGCAGACCGTCGGCAGCGCGATCGCGCTGGTCATCCTGGTCGGGCTGGTGCTGCTGCCCGGTGGCATCCGCTGGCAGCGCCGACGGCACCGGCTCCGGGACACGGGCTCGCCCGACGAGCAGGTCGAGGCGGCGTGGGCCGAGGTGCGCGACACCGTGATCGACGCCCGCGGCACCTGGCCGTCCGGATCACCCCGCGCCATCGGTGCGCAGTTGGGCCACGGACCGGTGGCCGGAGCCGAGGCAGCCGTCGCCAAGCTCGCCCTCCTGGTCGAGCGGGCCCGTTACGCCCGCGGCCCGGCCGAGACCGGACACGAGGACCTGGTGGCGTTGGTCAGTGACATCCGCCAAGCGGTGGTGGAGCCGGCCAGTCGGGGCCAGCGGGTACGGATGGCGCTGTTGCCGCGCTCGTTGTGGGCCGGTGGGCGACGGGCCGGGTGAGCCCAGCGATCAGAAGTCCTCGTCGCGGCGGCGGCGCCACCGCTCCTCCATGCGATCCATGAACCCGTTGCCGAGGTCGGACTCCCGCTCGGGCGACGGCGTGGTCCGGCTGGTGTTGCGCGGAGTCTCCGGACGCCCCGGTCGAGGCTTCTCGGACCCGTCCTGGTCGTCGGGGGTGGCCGGGCGCCAAGACTGAAGGGCGATGACCGCACAGGCCACCATCACGACGAAACCCAGCACACTCAGTCCGGGCCAGGTCATCATGCCGCCGATCAGCAACCCCACGCCCGCCACGAAGCCCAGTCCGGCTGCGGTCGCCCGCCGGGGATGGACGCGTCGCTGTTGGGGCACGCCGCGGAAGGTGTTGACCAGCTTGGGGTCCTCAGCTGCGAGGGCCTTCTCCATCTGGTCCAACAGCCGCCGCTCCGACTCAGAAAGGGCCACTGTCACCTCCACGGTCGCGACGCCGACGGATCTCGGCTCGTCGTTGTCGGGCAAGTCTATGCGCCCGAGGGCCGCAAGGGAACACAGGGCCGGGCACTAGCGCCCCGGACGCCGCCCCAGGGCAGCCCGATGCACCGCCCCGGCACCGAACTTCGCGACGGCCTGGTCCATCGCGGCCTCAGCCTCCCGCCACCCCACGTCCGGCTCGTCCAGGGTCGGCTGGACGTGGGCGCGGTCCTTCTCGACCAAGGACTCCCCCCGCACCCCGACCAGGCGTACCGGGCGAGGCAACGGCCCGAGCCGGTCGAACAGGGTCATCGCCTCACGGTGCAGGTCGGCGCTGGAGTCGGTCGGTGAGGCCACCGTCGCCGACCGGGTGATCGTGGTGAAGTCGGCGTAGCGGATCGTGATGGCCACCGTACGGGCCATCAGTCCGGCCCGACGCAGTCGGCTCGCGGTCCGATCGGCCATCCGCAACAGTTCGGTGCCGATCACCGTACGGTCGTCGGTGTCGGTGTCGAAGGTCTCCGAGGAGCCGACGCTGCGCTCCCGTTCACCGCTGACGACCGGACGAGGGTCCCTCCCCCAGGCCAGGTCGGCCAGATGGCGGCCCTGGTGCGGCCCGAAGGTGTGGACCAGGGTGTCGACCGGGGTCTGGGCCAGCTCACCGACGGTCCGCAGGCCGAACCGGTGCAGTCGGGTCGCCGTCGCCTCCCCGACCCCCCAGAGCCGCTCCACCGGCAACGGATGGAGGAAGTCGAGGACGCGGCTGGGTGGGACCACCCGCAGCCCGTCGGGCTTGGCCGAGGTCGAGGCCATCTTGGCGACCAGCTTGGTCGGGGCGATCCCGACGGTGCAGGTGATGCCGTGATCGGCCGCGACTCGAGCCCGCAGTCGCTGCCCGATGGTGGCCGGGGACCCGAGGCGCCGGATCGAGGCGGTGATGTCGAGGAAGGCCTCGTCGACCGAGGCAGCCTCGACCAGGTGGGTGATGTCGTCCAACGTCGCCATGACCGCGGCCGAGACCTCGCGGTAGACGTCGTGGCGCGGTGCGATCACCTCCGCGGCCGGGCTCAGGCGGCGGGCCTGGGAGACCGGCATCCCCGACCGTACGCCGTGGGCGCGGGCCTCATAGGTGGCCGAGACCACCACCCCTCGGACCGTGCCACCGACCATCATCGGACGACCGCGCAGGTCGGGGCGGTCCCGCAACTCCACCGAGGCGAAGAAGGCGTCCATGTCGACGTGCAGGATCACCCGATCCGAGTCGGGCGCACCCCGGTCGTCGGTCATGGTCGTGGTCGGCCGGTGATGTGCAGGTGGGCGGCGAGCGCGCGGAAGATCGGATCGGCGCTGATCTGGTCCTCCAGCGCGAGCAACTGCTCGCGGGCGGTGGAGGACTCCGTGGCTGCCTCGGGCACCAGCTCGGCCAGTGCCGAGATGCCGTGCTGGGCGACGAGCTCCAGACCGACCTCGGCGAACAGGGCCTCGACCTGCTCCGGGTCGAACCGGCGAGGGTCGCTCAGTGACTGGCTCGCCGCGTCCAGTTGGCCGTTGACGGCATGGCCCAGCACGGCGGCACGACGGCCGGGCACCAGCAGGCTGAGCAACCCGTCGGGACGCAGGCTGGTCGCCATCGCCGCCAGGGCGTCGACGGGATGGTCGACCACGTCGAGGACCCGGTGGCACAGCACGATGTCGACCGAGTGGTCCTCCACCAGGGTGGCGATGTCGCCGGCGTCGCCCTGCCGCCCGGTCACCCGGTCACCCACCCGGGCCTCGCTGGCCCGGCGCTCGAGCGAGGCCAGCGCATCAGGGCTGGGATCGACCACGGTCACGGTGTGGCCGAGCTCGGCCAGATGGGTGGCCATCCCGCCGGTGCCACCACCCACGTCGAGCACGGCCGCCGCAGACCGTCCGGTCTGCTCCTGCCAGCGCAGCAACTGCTCGTCGATGACCTTGGCCAGCTGGGCCCGGGGCACCGAACGACTGGCCGTGGCGCGACGGTTCTGGTTCACGCTTGGTGAGCCTACCGGCCCGGACCGACAGGCGGGCGGTGGCCGCCCCCGGACCGCCCCGTGGCAAGATTTCTGCATGAAGCCGATCACCCAGTCCCGCAAGCTCAAGGATGTGCGTTACGACGTCCGTGGCCCCATCCTGGCCGAGGCTGAGCGTCTGGAGGCCCAGGGCCAGCGCATCCTCAAGCTCAACATCGGCAACCCCGCCCCGTTCGGCTTCGACGCCCCGCCCGAGATCCTCACCGCGATGGTGCACGAACTCCCCCATGCCCAGGGCTACAGCGACTCTCGCGGCATCCTGTCAGCGCGGACCGCGATCGCCCAGTACTACCAGCAGCGCGGCCTGACCGACACCGAGGTCAACGACGTCTTCATCGGCAATGGCGTGAGCGAGATGATCAGCCTGGTCCTGCAGACCTTCATCGACACCGGCAACGAGATCCTGGTGCCGGCACCGGACTATCCGCTGTGGACCGGGATGACCACCCTGGCCGGAGGCAAGGCCGTCCACTACCGCTGCGACGAGGCCAACGGGTGGATGCCGGACCTGGCCGACATCGAGTCCAAGATCACCGAGAACACCAAGGCGATCGTCATCATCAACCCCAACAACCCGACCGGGGCGGTCTACTCACCGGAGTTGT
>DVLP01000264.1 GCA_018715445.1 Candidatus Avipropionibacterium avicola
GCTGCAGTTCTTCGTGATCGTCGCGGCCCTGCTCCCGCTCACCCTGATCGGTCTGCACCGCGTCGGCGGCTGGTCGGGGCTGAAGGAACGCGTCTCCGGTGACGGCATGCTCGGCGAGGAGCAGCTGCACACCTGGCCGGGTGAGCAGTTGTCCGGTTTCGACAACCCGGTGCTCTCGGTGATCGGCATCGTCTTCGGGCTCGGATTCGTGCTGTCCTTCGGCTACTGGACGACGAACTTCGTCGAGGTCCAGCGCGCCATGGCCTCCAAGGACATCACCGCCGCCCGGATGACCCCGATCATCGGCGCCTTCCCGAAGATGTTCATCCCGTTCATCGTCATCATCCCCGGCATGATCTGCGCGGTCCTGGTCAACGAGATGGTCGACTTCAAGCGGCTCTACAACACCGAGGGCGAAGCCGCTGCCGCAGCCACCGGGGTCTCGTACAACGACGCGATCCTGCTGCTGATGCGCGATGTCCTGCCCAATGGTCTGCTCGGACTGGCGATCGCCGGGTTGTTGGCCGCGTTCATGGCCGGCATGGCCGCCAACGTGTCCGCCTTCAACACCGTGTTCAGCTACGACATCTGGCAGCAGTACGCGGTCAAGGACAAGCCGGACCAGTACTACCTGACCGTCGGGCGGATCGCGACCGTCGCGGCCTGCATCATCGCGATCTTCACCGCGCTCATCGCGGCGAACTTCTCGAACCTGATGGACTACCTGCAGACCCTGTTCGGCTTCTTCAACGCGCCCCTGTTCGCCACCTTCATCCTCGGCATGTTCTGGAAGCGCGCCACCCCGACCGCCGCCTGGCTGGGACTGCTGAGCGGTACCGGGTCGGCGATCGTGATCTTCGTGCTGTCGCAGACCGGGGTGATCAACCTGCCCGGTCAGGGTGCGGCCTTCCTGGCCGCCAGCACCGCCTTCGTGGTCGACATCGTCGTAATGGTGGTGGTCTCGCTGATGACCGCACCCAGACCCGTGCACGAGCTACGGGGGCTGGTCTATTCGGAGACTCCGAAGGCCGATCTGGTCGACGAGAACGAGTCCCAGCTGCCGATCTTCCGTCGGCCGGTCCCGATGGCCCTCTTCGGACTGGTGCTGGTCATCATCCTGAACGTGATCTTCGCCTAGGAGGACTGAGCCAACATGAGCGAGAACACCATCCCCGAGGAACGACCGGTCACCCACGTGGAAAAGGTCGGCGCCTTCGACATCCGCAACTTCATCGGTGCCCTGATCGGGCTGTACGGGATCATCCTGGTGGTCCTCGGTCTGGTGGCCTTCAACGAGGTCGAAGCCGACCGGACCGGTGGCCTCAACGCCAACCTGTGGGCCGGCGTCGGGATGGTTGTGGTCGCCGCACTGTTCATCCTGTGGGCCCGGCTCGAACCGTTGAAGGTGGAGGTCCAGTCCGATCCGAGCGGCGAGGTGCCCACCGACATCGCCCCGGTCGAGGAGCGTGACGACCAGGCCTGAGCCCGGGCCCGACCCTTCGGCTGCCACAATGGGGTGTTGCGCCCCTGCCCCCGACCTACGAAGGACGACCGCGTTGAGCCAGCCTCCCGGCGACCAGCCCGACTTTGCCGACCAGAACTCCGGCTTCGGACGACCCCCGAGTGGTGGCCCGGACTTCGTGGGGGCCGGCGACGTCGGTCCCGACGGCGGCCAGCCACCGACGTACGGGCGAGCCCAGCCTCCACAGGACTTCCGGCAACCACAGCAGGACTTCCAGCAGGCTCCCACGGACGCCCCACCGCCGCACCAGGACTTCCAGCAGCCCCAGCAGGACTTCCAACAACCGCAGCAGGACTTCCAGCAGGGGCAGCAGCAAGGCTTCCACTCGCCCTCGATCCAGCCGCCGCGGACCCGGTCGGCCAAGCCGTGGATCATCGTGGCCGTGGTCGTCGTCGCGGTGGCGCTGATCGGCGCCGGGGTGTTCTTCGGACGGGGCCTGCTCAACGGTGGTGGACCGACGCCCGGCCAGCCGCCCGGTCAGGGTGAGCTGCCCGACAACCCGACGATCGAGGCGCCGGCCGTGATCGACGAGGTGGCCGAGACGGCCGGGCTGACCTGCCACGACGAGGCGGTCAACCCCCGCAAGATCAAGGGGTGCTACCTGCAGGAGGAGAACCACCAGGTCCGGATGCGCTACCTGATCGGCGAGCAGGGTGAGATCACCAAGGTGACCGCCCAGGTGCTGTTGAACGGAGCGACAGCGGAGGAACGCGGCGAGGAACTGCTCGCGCTGCTCGAGCCGGTGCTGGCCACCCTGCCGATCGCCGAGGCCGACCAGGACCAGATCCGCACCGTGATCGCCGCGGGCCCGGAGGACCCGGTCAACGAACGGATCGACTGGGACGGTCAGGAAGGCACCTTCGACCTCCACGGCAGCTCCGATGTGACCAATGTCAGCCTCGGCAACGGAGTCCTCGACTTCGTCGGTCAGATCCCCCTGATCGAGGACCACACCCCGTTCGTCGACGAGCTCACGGCCCGGGGTTGGGCCTGTGAGACCGACGACGTCATCCTCACCTGTGAGGCAGGCGGCCTCGGCAAGCTGACCGGCACCCTCTCGACCGCCGGTCAGCCCAACAACGAGCCCCGGCTGACCCGGATCCAGGTCTGGTACGACGGTCAGGAGCCCACCCCGGACGAGGAACGGATGGTCGACGTCTACACCGCCCTGGCCAAGGCCGGTGAGCGGGGCGAGGTGATGGCCATCGGTCTGCGGATGCTCGCCGAGGGAGAGAAGCAGTTCTTCAACAGCGACGTCCAGTTCTACCGCGGGGACTCCTACTTCGAGGTGAGCGGGGTCCAGTTCACCTGAGTCGTGGGCTGAGCCCGGCTTACCGGTGCCGGTTGATCACCGCTGTGGGCTGAATCTTTTCTGCCCGATGATGTCGAGAACGGTCGAACGGCTGCGTCCCCGGTGTGAACGCGACCAGAATGGGTCGCATCGTACGAGGGAGACCATCATGGCCAAGTACCTGCTGCTCAAGCACTACCGCGGCGCTCCGACCGGCGTCAACGACGCCCCGATGGACGAGTGGACACCTGAGGAGGTCACGGCCCACATCCAGTACATGAACGATTTCGCCGACCGCCTGACTGAGACCGGCGAGTACGTCGACGGACAGGCCCTGTCGCCGGACGGGATGTGGGTTCGTCATGACGGTGAGGGTCGCCCGCCGGTGACCGATGGACCGTTCGCTGAGACCAAGGACGTGATCGCGGGATGGATGGTGATCGACGTCGAGGACGAGCAGCGGGCCATCGAGCTGGCCGGCGAACTGTCGGCCGCGCCCGGCAAGGACGGGCTGGCGATTCACGAGTGGCTCGAGCTGCGACCCTTGCTCTCGATGCCTCCGACCGTCACGGAGTGATCCGGTCGTGGACGAAGCCCTGCTGCGTGCCCTGACACCGCAGGTCATCGCGATCCTCGTCCGCCGCGGAGCCGACTTCGCGGCGGCCGAGGACGCCGTCCAGGAGGGCCTGGTCGATGCCGTACGGACGTGGCCCACTGAGCCTCCACGCGATCCCAAGGGATGGCTGGTGACCACGGCTTGGCGCCGCTTCCTGGACGGTCGGCGCGCTGCCGACGCCCGACGGGAGCGGGAACGGATCGTCGATGCCGAACCGGTCCCGGACCAGGTGCCGTCGGTCGACGACAGCCTGCAGCTCTACTTCCTGTGCTGTCATCCCTCGCTCACGCCCGCCTCGGCGGTGGCGCTGACCCTGCGGGCCGTCGGTGGCCTGACCACCCGGCAGATCGCCGAGGCCTA
>DVLP01000265.1 GCA_018715445.1 Candidatus Avipropionibacterium avicola
TCCCACCCAGCTGCGCGTCGGCGACCGCGACCGCGACCAGGTCGGCGAACTGTTGCGGATCGCCCACGGCGAGGGCCGCCTGAGCACCGAGGAACTCGACGAGCGGATCGCGAAGCTGCCGGGCAGCCGGACCTACGGCGCCCTGGACGAACTCGTGGTCGATCTGCCCGTGCCGCCACCGTCGACGACCTTGGTCACCTCGGCCAGTCCGCTCGCGCCGGCCGCCGAACCCGACCAACCACTGCGCCTCGACGGCGGGATGTCCAGCGACGGCCGTACGGGGGTGTGGACCCTGCCCCGCAGGATCGAGCTGTACGGGACCATGGGCTCGGTCCGACTCGACTGCCTCGAGGCGATCTGCCCGCACCCGCAGGTCGACCTGTACGTCTCGGGCGGGGCCGGATCGATCGCGGTCGTCGTCCCCGAGGGCTGGGCGGCCAACATCGACAACGTCCGCAAGAGCTGGGGCAGCGCCCGGTCCAAGGTGGCGACCATCGCCCAGCCCGGCTGCCCGCTGCTGGTCTTCGACGGCAACATGGGGATGGGCAGCCTGGTCATCCGCCACGCCAACTGGTTCGACCGGCGCCGTCAGGTGAAGCGGCTGCGCCAGCAGCGCAAGCTCGAGCTGGAGTCCGGCTGGACCCAGACCAACAACGAGATCGAGAACCCGACGACCCTGCGGTGACCCCTCGACGAGCCCGGGTCAGTCCTCGTAGGCCTCGGGGGGTGGGCACGAGCAGACCAGGTTGCGGTCGCCGTACGCCTGGTCGATCCGTGCCACGGGCGGCCAGTACTTGTCGCGGCCGGTCCCGGCGAGCGGGCCGGCGTGGCGACCGGTCGGGAATCCTGCCACCGTACGACTGTAGGGATGGTCCCACTCGTCGGCGGTGACCCGGGCCAGGGTGTGCGGCGCATTCACCAGAGGGTTGTCGTCGGCCGGCCAGGTGCCGTCGGCCACCGCATCGATCTCGGCACGGATGGCGATCATCGCGTCACAGAAGCGATCCAACTCCCCCAGCGACTCCGACTCGGTCGGCTCGACCATCAGGGTGCCGGCGACCGGGAAGCTCATCGTCGGTGCATGGAAGCCGTAGTCGATGAGTCGCTTGGCGACGTCGTCGACGGTGATGCCGGTGGCCTTGGTCAGTCCCCGCAGATCAAGGATGCACTCGTGCGCGACCCGGGCGTTGCGACCGGTGTAGAGCACCGGGTAGTGCTCACCGAGACGATGGGCGACATGGTTGGCCGCCAACAGCGCATGGTGGGTGGCCGAGGTCAGGCCCTCGGCTCCCATCATCGCGATGTAGGCCCAGCTGATCGGCAGGATCCCGGCCGAGCCGTAGGGAGCGGCAGAGATCGTGGGGCGCCCCTCGACGAGCTCGGGGGACGGGCGCGGGTCGACCAACGGGTGCCCGGGCAGGAAGTCGACCAGGTGCTCCCCCACCGCGACGGGGCCCACGCCGGGACCACCGCCGCCGTGCGGGATGCAGAAGGTCTTGTGCAGGTTGAGATGGGAGACGTCGGCCCCGAAACGGCCGGGCCGGGCCAGGCCGAGCAGCGCATTCAGGTTGGCGCCGTCGACATAGACCTGTCCCCCGGCGTCGTGCACCATCGCGCACAGTTGGGTGATGCCCTCCTCGAAGACGCCGTGGGTCGACGGGTAGGTCACCATGATCGCGGCCAGCTGGTCGTGGTGCTGCTCGATCTTGGCGGCCAGGTCGTCCAGGTCGACCGAGCCGTCGTCGGTGGCCTTCACCACGACCACACGCATCCCAGCCATCGCGGCCGAGGCGGCGTTCGTGCCGTGGGCCGACGACGGGATCAGGCAGACCTCCCGCTCGGCCTCACCGCGCGATCGGTGGTAGCCACGGATCGCCAACAACCCGGCCAGCTCCCCCTGCGAGCCGGCATTCGGCTGGATCGAGACCTGTGCATAGCCGGTGACCTCGGCGAGCCAGGTCTCCAGCTCGGCGACCAGTTCGGCGTAGCCCTGGGCGTCCTCGATCGGGACGAAGGGGTGCAGGTCGGCGAACCCCGGGTACGAGATCGGCTCCATCTCGGCGGTCGCGTTGAGCTTCATGGTGCAGGAGCCGAGCGGGATCATCCCGCGGTCCAGTGCGAAGTCGCGGTCCGACAGCGCCCGCAGATAACGCAACATCTCGGTCTCGGAGTGGTGGGTGGTGAACACCGGGTGCTGCAAGTAGTCCACCTCCCGCTGGTGTCCGGCCAGGTCGCCGTACGGCTTCGCCCCCAGCGCTGCGTCGAAGCTGTCGCAGACCGCGGCCACATCGGCGCTGGTGGCATCCTCGCCCACCGAGACACCGACATGGTCGGCATCGACCAGGCGCAGGTGCACCCCGGCCTCGCGGGCCGCGGCCACCACGGCCTCGGCGCGACCGGGGACCCGGACCGTCACGGTGTCGAAGAACGATCCGTGCAGGACCTCCAGCCCGACCCCCTTCAGTGCGCCGGCGATGTCGCAGGCCGTGGCATGGATGCGTCCGGCGATGGCGCGCAGGCCCTCGGGCCCGTGGTACACCGCGTACATCCCTGCCACCACGGCCAGCAGCACCTGGGCGGTGCAGATGTTCGAGGTCGCCCGCTCCCGACGGATGTGCTGCTCGCGGGTCTGCAGGGCGAGCCGGAAGGCCGGCGCCCCGTCGGCATCCTTCGACGCCCCGACCAGTCGTCCGGGCAACTGGCGCTCCAGTCCGGAACGCACGGCCATGAACCCGGCATGCGGGCCACCGTGGAACAACGGCACCCCGAAGCGTTGGCTGGAGCCGACCGCGACATCCGCTCCCCAGCTGGCCGGGGAGGCCGTGAGGGTCAGGGCCAGCAGGTCGGTGGCGGCGATGACAACTGCATCGTTCTCGTGCGCCTTGTCGGCGATCGCGCGCAACTCCGCCTCGTGGGCCAGTCGACCGGACGCGCCGGGTGTCTGGACCACCACGGCGAAGGCATCGTGCTCCTGCAGGGCGGTGACCAGGTCGGACGCGGCGACGACGACCTCGACCCCGATCGCCTCGGCCCGGGTGCGGACCACCGCCACGGTCTGCGGCAGCGTGTCGGGGTCCAGCAGCACGACCTGTCCCTTGCGCTGGGTGCGTCGTGCCAGCCCGATCGCCTCGGCGACCGCCGTGGCCTCGTCCAGCAGCGAGGCGTTGGCCGTCGCCAACCCGGTGAGGTCGCTGACCACGGTCTGGAAGTTGATCAGGGCTTCGAGGCGGCCCTGGGAGATCTCCGGCTGGTACGGGGTGTAGGCGGTGTACCAGGCCGGATCCTCCAACACATTGCGTCGGATCACCGCCGGGGTGATGGTGCCGTGGTAGCCGAGGCCGATCATGGCGCGGCCGGGACGGTTGCGCTCGGCGAGCCCGCGCAACCGTACGAGGGCCTCGGACTCGCTCAGCGGGTCCGGCAGGTCCAACGGATCCTCACTGCGGATGGCCCGGGGCATGGCCTGGTCGACGAGCTCGTCGACACTGGTGAGTCCCAGACCGGCCAGCATCCGGTCACGGTCGCTGGGGCGGGGGCCGATGTGGCGCAGGGCGAAGTCGGACATGGGTGCAGCGGGCCTCTCGGAGGGTGCAGGACAGCATGGTCTCTGGTCCCCCTCTGTCACGGCCGGCGCTCCAGAGTTGCCTGCCACCGCGAGACGGTGGCGACAGGACGGTCATTGGTGCCTGAGAGGTTCCGGGGTGTTGCCCCTTCGGCGCCGTACCGAGACGTACGGACTCTCCCGCCCTGTCCGGGCGGGGACCACTCTAGCCGATGGCGAGCAGGTCAGCTGCCAGCCCTGATCAGCTGACAGCGCGGGCGCGACGACGCTTGGTGAACTCGTCGTTGCTCTCGATCAGCGCGTCCTGCTGCTCTTCCTCGTCGTTGCGCTCCATGGGCAGGTCCGACAGGGTGCCCTCGATGTCGCGCCAGACGCCGCCCAGGCCGATGGCGAACATGCCCTGCCCGCCCTTGAGGAGGTCGATCATCTGGTCGTCGGAGGTGCACTCGTAGACCGAGACGCCGTCGGACATCAACGTCACCTGGGTGATGTCGGCGACTCCGCGGGCACGGAGGTGGTCGATCGCGACCCGGATCTGCTGCAGGGAGATGCCGGCGTCGATCAGTCGCTTGATGACCTTGAGCATCAGGATGTCGCGGAAGCTGTAGAGCCGCTGGCTGCCGGAGCCGCTCGCGCCACGGACCTCGGGCTTCACCAGCCCGGTGCGGGCCCAGTAGTCGAGCTGACGGTACGTGATCCCGGCGGCACTGCAGGCGACCGGACCGCGGAAACCGACGTCGGCCGGCAGCGGCGAGAAGTCACCGTCGATCAGGGCGTCCTGAATCGCGTGTGCCTCGTTCTCTGTCGTCACAGCGCCTCACTTGCTCGGGGTGGGTACTCGGATTGTAATTCCACCTCGGGGATTACCCTCCTGACGGTACGCATCCGGCCCGGGTCGGTCAACGACACGCGCAGGCGACACGCTCACAGTTGGGTCACAGCGCCCGAGAGTCTCCAGTGCGGGTTGAGAGCTACTGGAGAGTCACTCCCGATCGGGCCCGCCCTGCTCGTCCTCGGCGGTGTCGTCGGAGTCCTGGTCGGCGTCGGAGTCCGCTTCGTCGTCGGAGTCGGGCTCGGCGTCCGGCTCCTCCCCGGTGACGAAGTCGTCGGCCGAGACCTGGTCGAGGAACTCGCGGAAACGCTCCACCTCGTCGTCGGCCTCCTCCGGCACCTCGATCCCCGCCTCGTCGAGGATCGCCTCGGTGCAGAAGATGTCGCAGCCGGTCCGCAGCGCCAGCGCGATCGCGTCCGAGGTCCGTGACGAGATCTCGGTGCCGTCGATCACCAGGTTGGCGTGGAAGTTGCCCTTCTCGAGCTTGACGATGTGGACCGCGCTCAGCCGGTGGCCCAGCGCCTGGAGCACATCGACCATCAGGTCGTGGGTCAGCGGCCGCGGGGGCAGCACCCCGTCCTGGGCGTTGGCGATGGCCGAGGCCTCGGCCGCGCCGATCCACACCGGGAGGTATCGCTGGCCGATCACCTCGCGGAGCAGGACCATCGGTTGGTTGGCCGGCATCTCGACCCTGACACCGACCACGTCCATCTCACGCATGCCCACCAGACTACTCAGCCCGACACGTCAGCGTGAGATGGCACTGCGCCTCAGCGTGAGATGGCACTGCGCAGCAGCGCCGAGTGGACCCCGACGACGAGGTTCATCACCTCGGTCGCGACGGCCCGGTTGCCGCCGGTGCGGCGCACGTACGGGGCGATCGCCTGCTCGACCAGACCGACCTCACGATCGGCGGCCATCTTGATCGCCCTCAGGTGTCGGGCGTCAAGGCCGTACTCGGCGAGTTGCTTGGCGGCCTTGGCGACCACCAGGGCGTCGCGACCGTAGAACCGGGTGCCCCGGTTGGGCAGCACGATCTGGTACTTCTCCAGCTCGACCAGGGCGGCCTCGCTCAGCCCGCTCTGACCCAGCAGGTCGGAACGGTCGAGGCGGACCTGGTTCTCCTGGCGGGGCGGCGCCTCGGGCTCGGCCACGGTGGTCTCGGGGACCGTGGGCCGGACCGACTCCAGCACCGGAGGCTCGAGGCCGCGGTCCATCAGGTCGAGGTGCTCCCGGATCACCTTCAACGGCAGGTAGTGCTCCCGCTGCACCTGCAGGATGTAGCGCAGGCGTCGCTCGTCCTCGGGCGAGAAACGGCGGTAGCCCGACGGCGCACGGTGCGGGGTGATCAGGCCCTCGGACTCCAGGAAACGGATCTTGGAGATCGTGATGTCCGGGAAGTCGGCCTTCATCACGGCCAGAACCTGCCCGATGCTGCGCAGACTGGTTGACTCCGCCATCACTCCACGCCGGGGTGGCTTGCGAAGAAGGTCAGTCGGAACTTGCCGATCATGACCTCGTCGCCGTCAGACAGCTCGGTGGCGTGTTCGATCAGCTGACGGTTCACGTAGGTGCC
>DVLP01000266.1 GCA_018715445.1 Candidatus Avipropionibacterium avicola
GCGAGGTTGTGGTCAGCAGCTGACCCCTCGACGAGCTCGGCCCCTCGACGAGCTCGGGGGGTCGGGGTTGGGCCGAACCAATTCGTCGGCGTATGGGGGTCGGCATCCTGCCATGGCCGATGCCGGTCGCCCAGGGCTGACGTTTTGGTTCCGTCCTGCCCCTCGACGGGCTCGGCCCTCGACGGGCTCGGGGGTCGGGATGGGTGGGGTTCGCGCGGGCGCGCGGGCGATCTAGGATGGAGGCCCGAGATGAAAGGACGGTCCGTGGACCAGCTCCGCCCCACCCCTGACGACCGGACCCCGGAAGGCGTCCCGGCTCCCTTCGCGACCATGGGCCTGACCTATGACGACGTGCTGTTGCTGCCCGGGTACTCCGACCTGGCGCCCGACGAGATCGACACCACGTCCCGGCTGACGCGCGAGATCTCGCTGCAGGTCCCGCTGATCAGCGCGGCCATGGACACCGTCACCGAAGCCCGGATGGCGATCGCGATGGCCCGCCAGGGTGGCATCGGCGTGCTGCACCGCAACCTGTCGATCGACGACCAGTCCCGGCAGGTCGACCTGGTGAAGCGGACCCAGACCGGCATCATCTCCAACCCGGTCACCATCTGGCCCGACGCGACCTTGGAGGAGCTCGACCAGATCTGTGGCGAGTTCCGGGTCTCCGGCGTCCCCGTGGTCGACACCGACGACAAGCTGATCGGCATCGTCACCAACCGTGACCTGCGCTTCACCCCGGTCGCCGAGTGGGCCACCACCCGCGTCAGCGACGTGATGACCCGACCGCCCCTGGTCACCGGCCCGCTCGGCATCAGCCGGGAGGAGGCGACCACCCTGCTGCGCCAGCACAAGAAGGAGCGCCTCCCGCTGGTCGACGACGAGGGCCACCTCGGCGGGCTCATCACCGTCAAGGACTTCGTCAAGGGCGAGCAGTTCCCCAAGGCCTCCTACGACAGCGACGGCCGGCTCCTGGTCGCCGCCGCGATCGGCTACTTCGGTGACGCCTGGGAGCGGGCCAACCGGCTGATCGAGGCCGGTGTCGACGTCCTGGTCGCCGACACCGCCCACGGCCACGTCCGGATGCTGTTGGAGATGGTCGAGCGGTTGAAGTCCGACAAGGCCACCAAGCACGTCCAGGTGATCGGCGGCAACGTCGCCACCTACGAAGGTGCCAAGGCCTTCGTCGACGCCGGTGCTGATGCCGTGAAGGTCGGGGTCGGCCCCGGCTCGATCTGCACCACCCGGATCGTCACCGGTGTGGGCGGACCCCAGATCACCGCGGTGTACGAGGCGGCTCGGGCCTGCCGGCCGGCCGGTGTCCCGGTGATCGCCGACGGCGGCCTGCGCCACTCCGGTGAGATCGCCAAGGCGATCGTGGCCGGCGCCGAGTCGGTCATGCTCGGCTCGCTGCTCGCCGGCTGCGAGGAGAGCCCTGGCGACCTCGTCCTGGTCAACGGCAAGCAGTACAAGGCCTATCGCGGCATGGGCTCGCTCGGCGCGATGAGCAGTCGCGGCAAGAAGTCGTACTCGAAGGACCGCTACTTCCAGGCCGAGGTCACCAACGACGACGACCTGGTGCCCGAGGGCATCGAGGGACGCGTCGCCTACCGTGGCTCGCTCTCGGCGGTGGCCCACCAGCTCGCCGGGGGACTGCACCAGTCGATGTTCTATGTCGGTGCGCGCACGATCGGCGAGCTGCAGGAGAAGGGTCGCTTCGTACGGATCACCTCGGCCTCGCTGACCGAGTCCCACCCGCACGGCATCACGATCACCGCCGAAGCCCCGAACTACCCCGGCCGCTGATCCGGGAACCTCGTACCAACGAGATTTCACCACCACGACAGGAATCCAGATGAGCCAGTTCACCACGGGCGCCTACGAGATCGGGCGCAGCAAGCGGGCCCGCCACGGGTTCTCCTTCGACGACGTCTCGATCGTGCCGACCCGGCGCACCCGTGGCGACTCGGACGTGAACCTCGGCTGGCGGATCGACGCGCTGCAGTTCGACTTCCCGATCATCGCCGCCCCGATGGACTCGGTGATGAGCCCGCAGACCGCGATCGCGATGGGCCAGCTCGGCGGTCTCGGCGTGCTCAACTTGGAAGGCCTGTGGACCCGGTACGCCGACCCGCAGCCGCTGCTCGACCAGCTCGCCGAGATCGACGACCCGATCGAGGCCACCACCCGGATGCAGCAGATCTATGCCGAGCCGATCCAGGCTGAGCTGATCGGGGAGCGGCTCAACCAGATCCGCGAGGCCGGGGTGCCGGTCGCCGGCGCGCTGTCACCGCAGCAGACCCAGGAGTTCGCCAGTGTCGTGGAGAAGGCGGCGCCCGACTTCTTCGTGATCCGCGGCACCACGGTCTCGGCCGAGCACGTCGCCACCGGTGCCGAGCCGCTCAACCTCAAGGACTTCATCTATCGCCTCGACGTCCCGGTGATCGTCGGCGGCTGCGCGACCTACCAGGGTGCGCTGCACCTGATGCGGACCGGCGCGGCCGGTGTGCTGGTCGGCTTCGGCGGCGGCGCCAGCCACACCACCCGTGACGTGCTGGGCATCTCGGTGCCGATGGCCTCGGCCGTGGCCGATGTCGCCGAGGCCCGCCGTGACTACCTCGACGAGTCCCAGGGCCGCTACGTCCACGTGATCGCCGATGGCTCGGTGGGTCGCTCCGGCGACATCGCCAAGGCGATCGCCTGCGGCGCCGATGCAGTGATGGTCGGATCGCCACTGGCCAAGGCCGACGAGGCGCCCGGCCGCGGTCACCACTGGGGTGCCGAGGCGTGGCATCCCGAGCTGCCCCGCGGCGAGCGGGTCCGCTTCGACACCGTCGGCACCCTCTCCGAGGTGCTGCACGGACCGTCCCGGGTGGCCGACGGCACCATGAACCTGGTCGGCGCGCTCCGCCGCGCGATGGCCACCACCGGCTACACCG
>DVLP01000267.1 GCA_018715445.1 Candidatus Avipropionibacterium avicola
GACTACGCCGGCTCCCAGGCCGACGCCCAACTGTTCCTGCCCGACCGTGAGATCGTGCGGCGCCAGCATGAGTACCTCTCGACCGTCGTCCCGGACGGCGAGACCGACGCCTCGGACGGTCTCTACTCCGAGACCGCCGGATCGAAGGCTCCGATCCAACAGCGCAAGGTGACCGACGCGATCCGCGAGATGATCCAGGACCGACGCTCGCTGAGCGAATGGCCCGACGTGGCGGCCGAGTGGACCCGTACGGTGGGCGACGTGATGCGCGAGGAGTACGCCGAGGCCAAGGCCCAGTCGTAGTCGTGGCCGAGCAGACCCACGCCACGGTCACCGACCTCGGCCCGGCGGCCGAGGCGGTGAACCTGCGCACCTCGACCGTGGGCGAGTTGCCCGACGGCACCCCCGTGGTGCTGGCCCTCACCAACGGTTACCCGGCCGCCTTCCACGTGGTCGAGGTGTTCACCGGGCGATGCCTGTTCTCCCAGCGCCTCACCGGGTGCACGATCGGCAGCTGGGTCACCCAGGCCCCGGACGGCACGGTCTATCTCTCCGCCCGCTCCCCCACGCCGGCGTCGCTGCACCGCTTCGACCCGAGCACCTGGGAGTTGGAGCACATCGCCGACCGGGTGGGTGGGGAGAGCTCGTTGCACAGCGGCGTCGTCGACCAGCACGGCCGGCTGTGGTTCGGCACCGCACCCCACGCGAAGCTGATGTCGTACCAGCCCGACGCCGAGGGCGAGGAGTCCTGCTTCCGCGACTGGCGCCTGCCCGCACCGGAGTCGGCCTTCGCCTACTGGGT
The DNA here is from genome assembly GCA_018715445.1 of Candidatus Avipropionibacterium avicola. Lineage (GTDB taxonomy): Bacteria > Actinomycetota > Actinomycetes > Propionibacteriales > Propionibacteriaceae > Avipropionibacterium > Avipropionibacterium avicola. The sequence continues at coordinate 803 of DVLP01000267.1, forward strand.
CGAGCCGGTTGACGACCAGATCTGGGTCGGCACGGGTCCGGCGGGCCGGGTGATCCGCCTCGACCCGGCCACCGGCCGCTTCACCGACCTGCCGCTGCCCGAGGCCTTCGCCGAGGGCACCGACTGGGTGATCGGGATCAGCCAGCGCAACGACCAGGTGCTGGTGCGGCTGTCTCCGCGGGGGCGGTACGACACCGTCGTCCACGACCTGTCGACCGGCGAATGGCACCACCTGCTGATCCCGCGGACCCACGGGGGCATGCCGAGCCCGGTGTCGAGCGACGGCACGACCTATCTGCTCGTCGGCGACGGTGAGGTGATCGGGTTCCACACCCACTCCGGCCAGCTCGCCAGTGGGCCGTCCCGGCGGTTGCAGGCACCGCCGGTGGTGCGGTCCTCCCTCGAGACCTACACGCTGGGGCTGGTCGACACCACGCAATGGGGGTTGCCGGGCCAGTCCGTGGTCGGGGTCGCCACCGACGGCAGCCTGTGGTTCTGCCACATCCGGACCGGGCAGACCCGCACCGTCCAGGCCCGGGTGCCGGCCTCGGCCGCCGAGCCGTACACGATCGGCACCGGGCCCGACGACAGGATCTATCTCGGCGCCTACCTGAGCAGCGGCCTGATGGTCCGCCTCGATCCCGAGACCGGTGAACGCGCCCTGCTGCGTGGGCCGATGCACTGCGATGTCATCACCCGCCACGGCCGTCATCTGGTGCTCGTGACCGGTCGGGGCGTCGAGGTCCATCTGGCCGATCCCGATGCCCCCTGGGAGTGGGGGCGCAACCCGTACCCGGCGGTCACCGTCTCGGACACCGTGCCCGGCTTCCACGACCTGGCGGCCACGGTGGTCTCGGTCGGTGACCGGTTGGCGATCGGGACGCTCACCTCACCCGGGCAGGACGGGGGCGCCCTGGTCCTGGTGGACCCGGCCACCGGGGACACCGAGGTCCACCGCGCCCCGGTACCCGGCCAGAGCGTGGTCGGACTGGTCCACCACCCCACCGACGACGGTGGGCTGCTGATCGGGTCGACGTCGATCCGGGCCGAGGTGGCGCTGCACGACGCGACCGGCGCGCAGGCCGTGGTCTTCGGATGGGACCTGACCCGGCAGCGGGTGGTGTGGACCACCGGGGTCCGCCCTGGCACCGATCACATCGCCGGGCTGACCCATGGACCGGACGGCGAGATCGCCGGCACCACCTCGACCGGGGAGCTGTTCCAGCTCGATCCGCTCACCGGAAGGATCACCGGACGGCTCCAGATGATGCCGACACCGACCCACACCGCCACCGGGGCCGCTCGCTCGCGCACCGTGTACGACCCGGGCTCGGACAGCTACCTGGCCGTCCAGTCCGGATCGCTGGTGCAGGTCGACCGCAGTGGAGGGGACCCCGTCACGCTGTCGCGCAGCATCGGTCAGGTCGCCGCCACCGAGGACGGCCGGGTGTACGGGCTGGACGAGACCAACCTGTACCTGATCACCCCGGGCTGACCGACCGGCTCAGTCGCCGGCCTCGCTGCGGGTGGCGACCAGGGCGCCGAGCGCGGCCGCGACCTCGTCGACCTCCTCCACCACGGATTCGTCGGGCTTGTTGTCGTTCGAGGTGTTGTCGTCGAACGTGGTGTCGTTGGACGTCGCGTCCTGGGACGTCGCCTGCGGTGTCGTGGCCTCCTCGGGGGTGGTCCCCGACTCGTCCTCCGAGCCGTCGGTCCCGGTGACCGGGGCCAGACCCGGAGGCGGTGGCGGCATCACCTTGGGCAGTGGCTGGCGGGCCGGCGTGGCCGGCGACTCGCTCTTGGCGTCCGACTTCGACGAACGGTCCGACTTGGAGGACCGGGACGACCGGTTGCCCCGGTTGCGTCGCGAGTTGTTGTTGCCGTTGCCGTTCTGCGAGTCGTCGGGGGTGGTCTCGACCGGGTCGGCGTGGCTGATGAAGCCCTTGCCCTGGCAGTGCTCGCAGGGAGTGGTGAAGGCCTCGCCGAGCCCTGTGCCGATCCGCTTGCGGGTCATCTGCACCAGTCCGAGGCTGGTGACCTCGGCGACCTGGTGTCGGGTCCGGTCCCGCCCGAGGCACTCGACCAGACGACGCAGCAGCAGGTCGCGGTTGCTCGGCAGCACCATGTCGATGAAGTCGATCACGATGATGCCGCCGATGTCGCGCAGCCGCAGTTGGCGCACGATCTCCTCGGCCGCCTCCAGGTTGTTGCTGGTGACGGTCGCCTCGAGGTTGCCCCCACCGCTGCCGGTGAACTTGCCGGTGTTGACGTCGATCACCGTCATCGCCTCGGTGCGGTCGATGATCAGGGATCCGCCCGAGGGCAGGTGGACCTTGCGCTCGAGGGCCTTGGCGATCTGCTCGTCGATGCGATGGGCAGAGAAGACGTCACCGGACTCCCAGCGCTTCACGCGGTCCAGCAGGTGCGGTGCGACGTGCTCGACGTAGCCGGTGACATTGTCGTACGCATCGTCGGACCCACCAGTGCCGGAGATGACCAGCTCGGAGAAGTCCTCGGTGAACAGGTCGCGCACGATCCGTACGGTCGGGTCCGGCTCGGAGTGCAGCGCCTTGGGGGCGCCACCGCTGCGGACCTTCTTCTCGATGGCCTCCCACTGCGCCTTGAGGCGGGTGATGTCGCGGACCAGCTCCTCCTCGGTGGCGCCTTCGGCGGCGGTCCGCACGATCACGCTGGCGGAGTCGTCGACGTGCTCGGAGAGGATCTGCTTGAGCCGCTTGCGCTCGGTGTCGGGCAGCTTGCGGGAGATCCCGGAGAGGTGGCCACCGGGCGAGTACACGATGTAGCGCCCGGGCAGCGAGACGTGGTGGGTGAGCCGGGCGCCCTTGGCCCCGATCGGGTCCTTGGTGACCTGGACCAGGATCGCCTGGCCGGACTTCAGCACCGACTCGATCTTGCGGTCCTTGCCGTTGCCACCCTCGAAGGCGGACCAGTCGACCTCACCGGCGTAGAGCACGGCGTTGCGGCCCTGGCCGATGTCGATGAAGGCCGCTTCCATGGAGGGCAGGACGTTCTGGACCTTGCCCAGGTAGACGTTGCCGATCAACGACCGGGTCGAGCTGTGGTCGACGTAGTGCTCGACGAGCATGTCGTCCTCGAGCACGGCGATCTGGGCGAGCTTCTCGCGCTGGCGGATCACCATGGTCCGCTTCACCGACTCACGGCGGGCCAGGAACTCGGCCTCACTCAGGATCGGGGTACGGCGGCGGCCCGCTTCGCGCCCCTCACGGCGACGCTGGCGCTTGGCCTCCAGCCGGGTCGAGCCATCGATCCCGGTGACGGCGTCATTGGCGCGCCGACGCGCGGTCTCGTCACTGTCCTCGCCGCTGCGACGGCGACGGCGACGACGGCGACGACGCCCGGAGCCCTCCGAGTCGTCGGAGTCGTTGTCCCCCGACTGGTCGGACCCTGACTTGTCGGACCCGGCCCCGTCGGACCCGGACTTGTCGGACCCCGACGTGTCGGCGTCCGAGGACTCGGACGACTGGCCCTGCTTGGACGGTCCGTCCTTGGCGCCGTTGCTGCTGTCGTCGCCACGCTCGGCCTGCCCGCCATCATCGGACGAGTCGCCACTGTCGGTGTCATCACCGTCGGAGGACCGACGGCGACGGCGACCGCCCCGGCGGCGACGGCGACGGCGACCGCCGCCGCTCTCGTCGTCACTGTCGTCATCGGATCCGTCGGAGGACGGCCCGGACTGGTCGTCGGCATCGACATCGTCGGCCTTGGCAGCGTCGGCCTTGGCGTCGACGGACTTGGCGTCATCAGTCGTGGAGTCGTCGGCCTTGGATTCATCAGACGTGGATTCATCGGACTTGGCGTCATCAGACTTGGCATCGTCGGACTGGGCCCCGTCAGACTTGGCACCGCGGCGGCGACGCCCTCGTCCGGAACGGGTGGGAGCAGTCGGCTCCTGTGCGTCCGAGCCATCCGCGACCGGTCCGGCCGCGTCCTCGGTGGCCGTCTCGTCGGCAGCCTGTTCCTCGGCCGGCGGGCGCAGCGCCGACATGTCGATCTGCGGGACGGCGAACGGATCGGTCACGGCCGCCCCGCGACGACGACCACGGCTCTTGGGTGCGGGGGTCTGGAACGGGCTGTCGAAGACCGGGTCGGCCGCGACCACGCCGGTCTTGGTCTCACCCGCCTCGTCGGTCTCGGCCTCGACCTCAGCCTCGGCGACCTCCGGCTCGGCGACCTCCGGCTCGGCGGCCTCGGGCTCCTCGACCTGGGCCTCCGGCGTCGGCTCGGGCTCAGGCTCCACCTTCGGCGGGGTGGCGGGGGGCCCGGCAGGGCGGCTCGCGGCCCGGCGGCGTCGGCGAGGCGCAGGGGTCTCGCTCACCTCAGGGGCGGCCTCGCTGACCTGGTCATTCGTGGTCGAATCAGAAGACTCGTTCTCGAGCATGCATGCTCCTTCGGGCGCCACAGGTGCGCCAGTTCGTACGCCCGCTCGGGGGCGGGAAAGCTGTCGGACGTCGGCCGGAGCGTCCGGTCACCGCGGTCGCATCTCGCGTCGCGGTCATCCTGGACGGGCATCGTGAGCTGTCACCTCAACGACTTCCGGTCGAGCTGCGGGGCACTGGATGTGCCCTGTCAACCTGTCGGCCAGTATCCCACACATTCCGCACAGAGCCTGCAGCACGCTCATCGGTGCGGCGCGGAGCCACTCACCCCAGCCGTGATCTGATGGGACCATGACGCGCAGCCTGTACCTCGCCTCACCGTCGGGCCACGCCGGCAAGAGCATGGTTGCCTTCGGCCTGGTCGACCTGCTGGCCCGTCGGGTCGGCACCGTCGGAGTCTTCCGCCCAGTGATCAACAACCACTCGGTCGAGGACACGGTGCTGTCCCTGCTGCTCAGCCACGACGGGGTGCAGACCTCGTACGAGGACGCGGTGGGAGTGACCTATGCCGAGGTCCACGACGATCCGGACGGCGCGCTCAGCACGATCGTCCAGCGCTACCGGGCGGTGGCCGCCGGGTGCGAGGTGACGGTGGTGGTCGGGTCGGACTTCACCGGGGTCACCTCCCCCACCGAGCTGACCTTCAACGCCACGGTGGCGGCCAACCTGGGCACCCCGGTGCTGCTGGTGGTCCCTGCGCTCGACGCCGGGCCCGACGAGGTCGCCCAGACCGCCGAGCTGGCCGCCGCCGAGATCGTCCACAGCCACGCCCGTCTGGCGGGGGTCACGCTCAACCGGTGTCGACCCGAGCTGCTGGAACGGACCCGCAAGGCCGTGGTCGAGGCACTGGCCGACCGCAACGGGCGGCTGGGAGAGGACCCGGGCGTCCCGGTCTGGGCGATCCCCGAGATCCCGATCCTGGCCGCGCCGACCGTCGCCCAGATCGCCGAGGCCCTCGGGGGCGAGCCGATCCTCGGTGATCCGGACCTGATGGCCCGGGAGGCCGAGCACATGCTGGTCGCCGGCATGTCGGTGGAGCATGTCCTCGAACGACTGGCCGACGGCCAGCTGGTCATCGCGGCCGGCGACCGACCCGAGCTGCTGATCGCCCTGCTCGCCGCCCACCGCTCGGCCAGCCATCCCTCACTGGCCGGGGTGGTCCTCAACGGCGGGTTCCGCCCGTCCGAGGCGATCATCGACCTCGCCGTCGGGCTGGACGCCCGGCTCCCCGTGGTGGCGACCGAGCACGGCACCTTCGAGACCGCCTCGATCGTGTCCCGGACCCGGGGCGTGATCTCGGCAGCCACCCAACGCAAGGTCGATCTGACCCTGGGCATCGTGGGCGAGCACCTCCCGGCCGACGAGGCACTGGCGATGGTGGACGCCCCCGACCGCGGCACGATCACTCCGCTGATGTTCGAGGCCACCCTGCTCGACCGGGCACGCGCGGACCGGCGCCACATCGTGCTGCCGGAGGGCAACGACGACCGGGTGCTGCGGGCGGCCTCGTCGCTGCTGTCACGGCGGGTCGCCGACCTCACGATCCTCGGGGACGAGTCGACGGTGCGCCAACGCGCCTCCGAGCTCGGCCTGGACGTCGCCACGGCCCAGGTGCTCGACCCGAGCCGCTCCGACCTGCTCGACGAGTTCGCCGAGCAGTACGCCGAGCTGCGCCGGCACAAGCAGATGACCGTGGACCGGGCCCGCGAGGTCATCACCGATGTCTCCTACTTCGCCACGATGATGGTCCACACCGGTCGCGCCGACGGGATGGTCTCGGGCGCGGCCCACACCACGGCCCACACGATCCGGCCCTCCTTCGAGATCATCAAGACCGTCCCCGGCACCGCGATCGTCTCGTCGATCTTCCTGATGTGCCTGGCCGATCGCGTGCTGGTGTACGGCGACTGTGCGGTCAACCCGGAGCCCGACGCCGAGCAGTTGGCCGACATCGCGATCTCCTCGGCTGCCACCGCCGCACAGTTCGGTGTCGACCCGCGGGTGGCGATGTTGTCCTACTCCACAGGCGATTCCGGATCCGGCGCCGAGGTCGACAAGGTGCGCCGGGCCACCGAGCTCGTCCGCGAACGGCGCCCGGATCTGTTGGTCGAAGGGCCGTTGCAGTACGACGCAGCGGTCGAACCCTCGGTCGCGCGCACCAAGATGCCCGACTCCCCCGTGGCCGGCCGCGCCACCGTGCTGATCTTCCCCGACCTCAACACCGGCAACAACACCTACAAGGCCGTGCAACGCTCGGCCGGGGCGGTCGCCATCGGCCCGGTGCTGCAGGGACTCAACAAACCGGTCAACGACCTGTCCCGTGGGGCCACGGTGACCGACATCATCAACACGGTCGCGATCACCGCGGTCCAGGGACAGGAAGGGCGGGCATGACCTCGGTCCTGGTCATCAACTCCGGATCCAGCTCGATCAAGTACCAACTGATCGATCCCGACACCGGCGAGGTGTCGGCCAAGGGCTTGGTGGAGCGGGTCGGTCAGCCCCGCGCCCGCGTCACCCATCACCACGACGGACAGGCCGAGGTCGCCGAGGTGGACGTCGCCGACCACGAGGCCGGGATGCGTGTGGTGATGGAGATGTTCGCCACCCACGGACCGGACCTGGCCGAGGTCGAGCTGACCGGCGTCGGGCACCGACTGGTGCAGGGCGGCGAGGTCGTCACCGGCCCACAGGAGGTGACCGACGAGCTGCTCGAGCAGATCATCGCCCTCAGTCCGCTCGCCCCCTTGCACAACCCGGCCAACGCCACCGGGATCGAGGTGGCCCGTCGGCTGTGGCCGGAGCTGCCCCATGTGGTGGTGGCCGACACCGCCTTCTTCCACGAGCTGCCGGAGGTGGCCCGGACCTATGCCCTGGACCGCGGGGTCGCTGCCCGGCACGGGATCCGGCGGTACGGCTTCCACGGCACGTCGCACCACTTCATCAGCCAGCGGATGGCGGCCCTGACCGGACATGACGACCTGCGCCTGGTGGTGCTCCATCTCGGCAACGGGGCCTCGGCCGCCGCGGTGGTGGCCGGTCGACCGATCGACACCTCGATGGGACTGACCCCGCTCGAGGGCCTAGTGATGGGCACCCGGACCGGAGACATCGACCCGGCCATCACCTTCCACCTGCACCGGGTCGGCGGCCTCGACGTCGACGAGCTCGACGCGCTGCTCAACACCGCATCCGGTCTCAAGGGACTGTGCGGCCACAGCGACATGCGCGAGGTCTCGGCCGCCGCCGCTGCCGGTGACGCCGATGCCGTCCTGGCCCGCGCCCTCTACTGCTACCGGATCCGCAAGTACGTCGGCTCCTACGCCGCGGCGATGGGCGGGATCGACGCGGTCGCCTTCACCGCCGGGATCGGCGAGAACGATGTCGCCCTGCGCGCCGAAGTCGCTGCCGGGCTGGGATTCCTCGGGATCGAGGTGGACCCGCAGGCCAATGCGTCCGGCCCGCCGGAGCGACGGATCTCCCCCGACGACGGCCGGTGCCAGGTGTGGGTCGTGCCGACCGACGAGGAGCGCGCGATCGCCGAGCAGACCGCAACCTGCATCGGGCGGTGACCCGCCTCAGGCCAGCCCGGGGAACCAGAGAGCGATCTCGCGGGCAGCGGACTCGGTCGAGTCCGAGCCGTGCACGAGGTTCTCGCGGTTGGACAGCGACCAGTCACCACGGATCGTGCCGGGGGCGGCCTTGCGACCGTCGGTGGCACCGTTCAGCAGGCGTACGGTCTCGATGGCCTGGTCACCCTCGAGCACCAGCGCCACGCTGGGTCCGGACTGGATGAACTCGCGCAGCGGCGGGTAGAAGTCCTTCTCGACGTGCTCGGCGTAGTGGGCGTCGGCCAGCTCGCCGTCGACCTGTCGCTGCTCAAGGGCGACGACACGCAGCCCCTTCGACTCGAACCGGGACAGCACGGCGCCGACCAGGCCGCGCCGCACGGCATCGGGCTTGATCAGGACGAAGGAACGTTCACTCATGGCACCGAAGCTTACGGCCTGCGTCAGTCGGCGACCGCATCCTGTGACGACGCGGTCAGCCGTTCGAGTCGCTTGCCGAGCACGAAGCTGATGATCCACAACCCGGCGAACAGCCCACCGACGAAGTACATCCCCGGGGTCAGCAGGCCCATTGCCACCGCGCCGACCTGGGTGAGCCAGCCCAGCGGGTACCCGACCGCCGGATGGCGCATGACCGCCGCCGAGACCAGGGCCAGCAGCGCCACCGCGCCACCGACGATCGCGGCCGTCGCGGTCGGGACCTCCTCGATGGTGACCATCACCGGGATCGCCAGCCCGCAGCAGATCACCTCGAACAACAACACCGACAGCAACACCTTGGTCATCGGATTGCGGGCGTCCAGCAGCAGTGGCCGGGTCACTGCTCGTCCTCGGTCCGGCCGAGCAGGTTGCGGGCCTCGCCGACCATGATGATCGACCCGGTGACCACGACCCCACCGTTGCCGTCCGGGTCGGCGTCGACGACCTCGACCGCCCGGGTGAGGGCCTCGTCGAGCTGCGGTACGGCTTCGACCCGCGAGCGGTCGAAGACCTCGGCGGCCCGGTCGGCCAGGTCTGCAGCGGCCATCGCCCGGTCGGTGCTGGCCGGTTGGGTGCAGATCACGTGGTCGAAGACCTCGGACCAGGCCTGCAGGATCCCGATCACGTCCTTGTCCCCCATGGCTGCCACCACTCCGACACAGGGCCGGAACGAGAACGCCTCGGCCACCCCGAGGGCGGCCGCAGCCGCCCCGTGCGGATTGTGGGCACCGTCCAGCACGATCGGAGGCGTCCGTCGTACGACCTCGAGGCGACCGGGCATGGTGACGTCGGCGAATCCCTCCCGCACCACCTCGTCGTCGAGGGAGGCCATCCCACCGAAGGCGGAGACCGCGCCGAGCGCGAGAGCGGCATTGCGGGCCTGATGGGCCCCGTGCAGCGGAAGCATCACGTCCTCGACCGGCCCGCCGGCGGCCTGCAGCCTTACCACCTGACCGCCGACGGCGACCGTACGGTCCAGCAGGCTGAAGTCGACGCCCTCGCGGTACGGCATCGCCCCGACATCGGCGCACCGGGCCAGCAGGACCTCGGCCACCTCGCGCGACTGGCCGGCGAGCACCGCCATCGCCCCGGGCTTGATGATCCCGGCCTTCTCGGCGGCGATCTCGACCGCCGAGGTGCCCAGCAGATGGGTGTGGTCGAGGTCGATCGGGGTGATCACGGCCACCTCGGCGTCGGCGATGTTGGTGGCGTCGTGGGCACCACCCAGACCCACCTCGAGGATCATCA
>DVLP01000268.1 GCA_018715445.1 Candidatus Avipropionibacterium avicola
GTGGGACCGCGCCACCTTCGCCGACTGGGCGGGCCGGGTCGATGAGCAGTACGGCTACCGGCACGAGATCCGGGGTGTCGGTGACGACGACCCGACCACCGGTGCCCCGACACAGATGGCGGTGTTCACCCGTGTCTGAGATCGCCATCCCCACCAAGGGGCTCGTACTGCTCGTCGGGGTCTCCGGCAGCGGCAAGTCCACCTTCGCCGCCCGGCACTTCCTGCCCACCGAAGTGGTCTCCAGCGATGTCTGCCGCGGTCTGGTCAGCGATGACCCCAACGACCAAGAGGCCACCAAGGATGCCTTTGCCCTGCTCGACACCATCGCCGGCATCCGGTTGCGGCGCGGCCTGCTCACCGTGATCGACGCAACCAATGTCCAGCGCTCGGCACGGGCCAGCCTGATCCGGTTGGCCAAGGACCACGACCTGCAGGTCGACGCCGTCGTCCTCGACGTCGGCGAGTCGGTCGCTGCCGCCCGCAACGCTGAACGACCCGACCGCAGTTTCGGGCGCTCGGTCATCACGCGCCAGCAGCGTGACCTGGACCGATCCCTGTCCCGGTTGAAGAAGGAGGGGTTCCGCAAGGTCCACGTCCTCTCCGGCGTCGACGAGGTCGACGCTGCCACCGTGGTCCGGGAACGACCCTGGACCGATCGCCGTGACCACACCGGACCGTTCGACATCATCGGCGACGTCCACGGGTGCCTGTCCGAACTGCTGTCACTGTTGGACAAGCTCGGGTGGCAGGTCGACCGTGACGAACAGGGGCGGGCCGTCGGTGCCCACCACCCGCAGGGCCGTACAGCGGCCTTCGTCGGCGACCTGGTCGATCGTGGTCCCGACACCCCCGGGGTGTTGCGACTGGTGATGGGCATGGTGGACGCCGGCACCGCGATCTGCGTGAGCGGCAACCACGAGGCAAAGCTGGTGCGAGCCCTCCGCGGCTCGAAGGTGACGATCTCGCACGGACTGGAGGAATCCCTGTCCCAGTTGGAGTCCGAGACCGACGAGTTCCGTCAGGCGGCGCTGCGGTTCATGGATCGCCTGGTCAGCCACTACGTACTGGACGAGGGCCGACTCGTCCTGGTCCATGCCGGGTTGAAGGAGGCTTACCACGGGCGGGCCTCCACCCGGGTGCGCAGCTTCGCCCTCTACGGCGACACCACGGGCGAGACCGACGAGTACGGACTCCCGGTGCGTCAGCCCTGGGCGAAGGACTACCGCGGCGAGGCGGTCGTGGCCTACGGTCACACCCCTTGCACGACGGCCGAGTGGGTCAACAACACCATCTGCCTCGACACCGGCGCCGTCTTCGGCGGCGCCCTGACCGCCCTGCGCTTCCCCGAACGCGAACTCATCGACGTCCCGGCCGAGCAGCAGTGGTACGAGCCGATCCGTCCCCTCGTCCCGCAGACCACCGAACGTGATCCCGGGGTGCTCGCCCTGGCCGACATCACCGGTACCCAGTGGCACGAGACCACCTGGGCCGGCAAGGTGAAGGTCCCCGAGGAGAATGCTGCCGCCGCCCTCGAGGTGTTGAGCCGTTGGAGCACCGATCCGCGTTGGTTGGTCCACCTGCCGCCCACCATGGCGCCGGCCCCCACCTCCCAGCTGGACGGCTTCCTGGAGCACCCCGAGCAGGCCTTCGACGCCTTCGCCGCCGCCGGGGTCAGCCGAGTGGTCTGTCAGGAGAAGCACATGGGCTCTCGGGCGATCGCTGTCCTCACCACCGGGCCCGAGGCCGCCGAGCGCCACTTCGGGATCGACGACGGCAGCACCGGGGTGGTCCACACCCGGACCGGACGGGCCTTCTTCGACGACGACACCGTGCTGGTCGACCGGCTCCGGCAGGCCACCGCCGGGCTGTTCGCCGCACTGGACACCGAGTGGCTGGTGCTCGACGCCGAACTGTTGCCCTGGTCGGCCAAGGCTCAGGACCTGATCGCCGACCAGTACGCCTCGGTGACCGCTGCCGCCCGCACGGCGCTGCCGGCCACCCTTGCCGTCCTCCAGCAGGCCGCCGGTCGCGGACTCGACGTCGCCGCCCTCACCGACCGGACCGAACGGCGGCTGGCCAATGCCGAGGCCCTGCGTACGGTCTGGACCTCGTACTGCTCGACCGACGACGGGCCCGGCGAGGTCCGACTGGCACCCTTCCAGGTGTTGGCCGGCGAGGGCGAGCTGTATGCCCTGCGGGGCCACGACTGGCACCTCGAGCAGCTGGCCACCCTGAGCGATCCGGTGATCGTGGCGACCCGGCACCGCTGGGTGGACCTGCACGACCCGAGCTCGCGGGCCGAAGCCGTACGGTGGTGGAGCGAGCTCACCGCGAGCGGTGGCGAGGGCATGGTCGTCAAACCCCACCACCCCGATCCGAGCCATCGGAAGCTGCCGGCCGGGCTCAAGGTGCGCGGACCGGAATACCTGCGGATGGTCTACGGACCCGACTACCAGGACTCGCTGGAGACGCTGCGGCAGCGCGATCTCGGCCGCAAACGCAGCCTGGCCCAGCGGGAGTACGGCCTCGGCCTGGAGTCACTGGACCGCTTCGTCAACGGCCGACCGCTGTGGCAGGTGCACCAGATGGTCGCCGCCGTGCTCGCCCTGGAGTCCGAGCCGGTCGATCCCCGACTGTGATCCGACCGGGTCATCCCGGCCGGTCACCCCTCAGCTCAGTCGGTCCCGTTCGGCGGCAAGGCTGAGCGCGGTCATCTCCTTGGTCCGACCGGCGGTCACCCCACCGTCCACCGGCAGCGTGACCCCGGTGATCCAGGCGGCATCATCCGAAGCGAGGAAGGCGATCGCGGCGGCCAGGTCTGTGGGCTCGCCGACCCGTCCCAGCGGATAGAGCCCGGCGAACTTGTCCGGCCCACCCTGGCTGTCCCAGACCCGGGTCCGTACGGTGCCGGGCGCCACCACATTGGCCCGGATCCCTTCGGGGCCCAGGTCGACGGCCAGGTTCTTGGCCATCACCGACAGCCCGGCCTTCGCCGCCGAGTAGGCCTGATCGCCCCAGGCGGCCAGGGCGTTGACCGAGGAGACCAGCACGATCGAGCCGCGGCTCGCCCCGACCGGCGTGGAGGCACGAAACAGCGGCACGGCAGCCCGGACCAGCCGGCTCGGCCCGATCAGGTTCAACTCGACCGAGGCCTGCCAGAACTCGTCCTCGGTCTGCCCCGGCGTCGGCGCACCCAAGGAGCCCCCGGCTACGTTGATCAGGGCGTCCAGCCGGCCGAAGTGGTCCATGGCGAACGACAGGGAGGACCCGACCGAGGCGGCATCGGTGAGGTCACAACCGATCGCGGCCGCACGGTCCGGGCCGAGCTCGTCGGCAACCGCTTGGGCCGCCGGTGTGTCGAGGTCCGCGACCACGACCCGGGCTCCCTCAGCGCACAGCCGACGGACGGTCGCAGCGCCGATCCCGTGGCCACCACCGGTCACGAAGGCAACCCGACCGGTGAAACGGGCGACTCTCTCACCACCCGGCGGATCCGCCGGAGGCTGAGTCATCGCGGGCTGCTCGGGGTGGAGCTGTCGTCGACAGCGTCGACCTCCTCGTCACCCTCGTGCGGCAGACCGGGCTCGATGGTGTGCAGCATCTTGCGCATGCTGCGCCACAGGAAGAAGACCACGACGAACATCAAGATCAGGATGACCAGAGGTACCCATCCTGGCTTGGCGACGTCCGCAAGATCTTCCATCGGGATCATGGGCGCAAGGCTACGCTCACGCCGCACCGCGGCGGACGTCGGCCTCCCCGACCTCGGGACCGGGGATCCCGGCGAACAGGTCGTCCTCCGGTGCCGCCGAATCGACCTCGCTGCGGACCAACTGGAAGTCCTCGGTCGGCCAGGCCTGCTGGGCCACCTCGAGCGGCACGGCGAAGAACGGACCCTGCGGGTCGATCTGGGTGGCATGGGCGATCAGCGCGCGATCCCGTACCTCGAACCAGTCACCGCACTCCACCCGGGTGGTGACGCGGGCATCCCACTCCGGCTCGGCCGACCAGCTGGCGAGCCGCTCCGCGTACGGGGACTCCAGTCCGTGCTCGGTCATCGCCTTGTCCAGGGCAACGAACTTCTTGTGGTGGAAGCCGAAGTGGTAGTAGAGCTTCAACGGCTGCCAGACCGGTCCGGCCTCAGGGAAGCGCTCCGGGTCGGATGCCGCGTCGAAGGCCTCCACACTGATGCGGTGGCACATGATGTGGTCCGGGTGCGGATAGCCGCCCCGCTCGTCGTAAGTGGTCACGACGTGCGGACGGAACTCCCGGATCACCTTGACCAGCGGCTCGGTCGCGACCTGCAGGTCGGTCAGGGCGAAGCAGCCCTCGGGCAACGGCGGCAACGGATCGCCCTCGGGCAGACCCGAGTCGACGAAGCCGAGCCAGGTCTGGCGGATCCCGAGGATGTCGCGGGCCCGCTCCATCTCCTCGCGACGGATCTCAGTCAGGTTCGACAGGACGTCGGGCCGGTCCATCGCCGGGTTGAGGATGTCGCCGCGCTCCCCTCCGGTACAGGTCGCCACCATGACCTCGACACCCTGGGAGACGTACATCGCGGTCGATGCGGCTCCCTTGCTGGATTCGTCGTCGGGGTGAGCGTGCACGTGCAGGAGGCGCAACGGCTCACCACGGCTGTCGAGGCGTGGTGCAGACGTCATGGGCGACATCATTGCGCGAAACACCGATCAACGTGGAATCGAGCGGCCGGATGAGACGGCGACCCGACCGCAGGCTCACTCGGCGTAGCAGCCGTCGAGGGAGACCGAGGTGGCCCGGCGGAAGGTCCGGATCGTGTCGTGGATGACCACCAGCTCGGGCTGGTCCGGGGTCACGGTGATCATCAGTTCACCGACCCGCTCGAAGTTGTCGGCCTGGGCGATCACCCGGCACTGAGCGGTGGCGGACAGGTCACGACGCTCGACACGCAACGTGAACTCGGCCTCGGTGTCATCGACGATCTCGAAGGTGTCCAGCCGGCCCGAGACGCTCGGCGTGGCGTGGTCGACGCCGACCCAGACCACCCAACCGATGCCCAGCACCGCCACCAGCGCGATCGCCACCACGGCCAGGGTGCGAGGCAGCCTCGGCTGGGGGTAGCGGCGGGCCAGGCGCTGCGCGACCTCAGGGTCCGGATGCTGCTCGGGCATGGATGAACCGTACCCACCGCCCGGTACGGGACACCGATCGGCCCTCGTCCTCGGCCCCTCGACGAGCTCGGGGGACGTGGCGGCTTGCCCCTCGACGAGCTCGGGGGACGTGGGGGCTTGCCCCTCGACGGGCTCGGGGAGCGTGGTGGGACGTGGCCCGGGGGTGGTGCGACCCTGTCGACTGGAGTAGCTTCACCCGGAGACGCCGAGGGCCGTTCCCAAGACACTGGGCCGAGCCTGCTGCTGAGGCTTGCCTGATTGACTAGTATGTGTCGATGGCTGAAAACACCACCGAAACGATCTGGCTCACCAAGGAAGCCCACGAGAAGCTTCAGGCCGAGCTGCAGTACCTCACGAATGAGGGGCGCGCCGAGGTGACGGCACGGATCGCTGCGGCCCGCGACGAGGGCGACCTGAAGGAGAACGGCGGCTACCACGCCGCGCGTGAGGAGCAGGGCCAGCAGGAGGCGCGGATCCGCCAGCTGCAGGACATGCTGCGCCGGGCCGAGGTCGGCGAGGCGCCGACCGATTCCAAGACCGTGGCTCCCGGGGTCCAGGTGACCATCGCCTTCGACGGCGACACCGACGACACCGAGACCTTCCTGCTGGGCTCCCGCGAGGTGCTCGGACTCGATGACGCGGTCGACGACCTGCAGGTCTACAGCCCCCAGAGCCCGCTCGGCGCAGCGATCCTCGGCAAGTCGGCCGGCGACGAAGCCAGCTACGAGGCTCCGAACGGCAAGGACATCAACGTCACCATTGTCGAAGTGAAGCCCTTCACGGGCTGACCGCCCCGGCGTACCGGGGAGGCCCCCGGTCACCTCAGCCACAGACCGGTCTCGCACCACCACGGTGCGGGACCGGTCCGTTTTCTGCCCACGCTCACTCGGTCACACAGGTGCAGATCACACAGGTGCAGATCACACCGTGGCGGGGTCTCCGACCTTGACGGTCACATAGGCCAGTACGGCTTCGACGTCGAGCCGGGCGTTGCCCAGCCCGACGACGACCTCGTCACCGTCACCGCTGTGGGCCCCGGTCCACGAGACCTTGCCCAGGTTGGCCTCGCCGCGGACCGTGACGTTCGAGTCCTCGGTGAGGTCGACGACGCCACGGCCGGACTCCACCCTGATCCGTGAGCGGCCGGTCCGGAAGGTGCCCTGGACGACGGCCTGACCGGCCTGGACCAGGACGTCGGTGCATTCGGCCACGCCGGCGAGGTTTGCGCCACCGCCGGTCACCCGGACCTGTCCGATCCAGGACACCCCGACCGTGGACAGTCCCCCACCGGACAGCTCGGCCTCGACCAACAGCGCCGGGTTCACCCGCACCACCAGCTCCTTGCCGCCGAAGGTGTGGTCGCGGGCCTCCTTGAGGTTGCGGCTGCGCAGCAGGCCGACACCGTCGAAGGACGGGGTGAACGAGCCTTCGCTGGTGATCTCCAGGACCTGCCGGTTGCGCCGCAGCACGTGCGGCCCGTCGACCTGCACGGTGGCGACCCCGGTGTCACCGACCACGCGGACCCGACGTCCGGATGCCCGGATCACGACCCGTTCGACGCCCTTGGCCCCCGGGGCGGAGCTGCGTCGGTGCTCGTCACTGAAGCCCTTGCGTGGGGGCGGCGGGGCGTAGGCGTGGAACCCGTCACGCTCCGAGCGATCCCCCAACTCGTCGTCGGAGGGCTCGTGCGGCGGGTTCTGCTCGTCCTGCGCGGCGGCATGGTCACCAGCCCGTACGGCCTCGATCAGCTGGGCCGCCTCGGCCGCATTGATCCTGCCGGCAGAAAGTGCGTCAAGGATCGGCTGGATGTCGCTCATGGAGACGAATATAGGTCCACCGCTCCACTCAGTGGAGCGCGACGTCCTGCTGGCCGGTGCCCTCGAGCACATGCTGGGGCCGCCAGCCCAGGGGATGTGGCCACTGATCGGTCAGCGCCACACCCTCCACGTCGGCGGTGACCTGGGTGCACAGGTACGGCCCACGTCGCTCGGCTGCGCACACGATCGCCGACGCGAGATCCTCGGGATGCAGCGCGGCGAACTCCTGCCCGCCCAGCTTCGGGATCCCGGTCGGCTCAGCGGCGACCGGGTTGCCCCAGGCGGGCCACCACTCGGCACGGGTGGGGTAGGCCAGACGCAGCACGGTGACCGCCATCTGCGGGCTCCGGTCCGCTTCGGCCTCACAGGCCAGCTCGGCCATCCGCTTGGTGACCGCGTACAGCCCCGTCCCGTCGGCGGGATCGTGGGCAGAGCGTTGGATCCGGCTGTAACCGTGCATCACCGCCATCGTCGAGATCTGGACGAAGGCCGGTACGCCGGTCCGACCGGCGCACCGCAGTTGGGCATAGGCGCCGCCGACGTTCACCGTGAAGGCATTGCGCACCGGTTCGCTGCGCTCGTCGGCGCCGTCGCCGCGGGCCGCACGCAGGGCGAAGTTCACCACCGCATCGACCCCGGTCATCGCCGCGGTCAGTGCGTCGAAGTCGGTCGCATCGGCGTCGATGTGGCTCACATCGGGCACCGTCGGCGGCTCGGGGCCCAGGACGGTGATCCGATGGCCGGTGGCTTGGAGGTACGGAGTGATGGCGCTTCCCAGGACACCGGATCCTCCGACGATCAGCATCTGCACAATCGCCCATCCTGCCACTTCCCCGTACGGGCCCTGCAGGCCGGCGGTCAGGGACGCTCCCGGCCACGGACTGACAACGATGCGGTGACACCTCGGAAACGTCGTCACCGATCGCTGGGGGGTGGGTGGCACAGTGGACTCACCCATCAGTCTCCCGGAGATGCCCATGACCATCGATCGACTTCCCCGTCGGCGCGCCGCTGTCCTGATTGCCGGTGCGCCGCTGTTGCTGAGCGCCTGCGGACGCAATCCGGGCCAGCAGCCGAACGCGCCCCAGGAGTCTGGCGGGTCCGATCCGACCGCGCCCCCGACCACCCCCGAGGCGAGCCCGACGACACCGCCGGTCGAGCCGATGACCGTCAGCGGCAACGTCGACGACGGCGCCGAGGAGGTGACCGTCGACACGATCGTCAAGTTCACCGCTGCCCACGGCACCCTGACCAAGGTCGTGGTCTCGGCACCGGTGAAGGATCGCAAGACCGGCGAGACCACCAACGAGAAGGTCCCCGGCAGCCTCAACAAGGACAAGACCGTCTGGAAGGCGACCGACGGTCTCGAGCCCGGTGTCCCGTACACGGTGAAGTGGACGGGCAAGGGCACCGACGGGACGAAGACCTCGGGGAAGCAGACCTTCCGGACCCACGAGCTGACCCTCGACCAGCAGATCTTCCCCTCGATCTATCCGCTCGGTGGCACCGTCGGGGTGGCGATGCCGGTGATCATCACCTTCGACATCCCGGTCAAGGACCGTGCCAATGTCGAGAAGCACCTGCACGTCGACGCCTCACCGAAGCAGCCCGGCAGCTGGTACTGGGTGAGCGACTCCGAGGTGCACTACCGGCCGAAGACGTACTGGAAGGCCGGCACCAAGATCACCGTCGATGCCCGGCTCAACGGCGTCAAGGCCGGCAAGGGCCTGTACGGGCAGCTGACCCGGACCTGGTCCTTCGACATCGGGCGCCGCGTGGTCGCCAAGGTCGACCTGGCCAAGCACCAGGTGGTGGTCGCCATCAACGGCAAGAAGGCGCGCACCATCAAGATGTCGGCCGGCAAGGACGGCTTCATCACCCGCAGTGGCACCAAGGTGATCAGCGAGAAGCTGCGCACCACCCCGATGCGCTCGGAGACCGAGGACGTCAACGACCCCGAGTACTACGACCTCGACAACGTCCGTTGGGCGATGCGCGTCACCAACTCCGGCGAGTTCTTCCACGCCGCTCCCTGGAATGCCGCGTTCTTCGGCAACTCCAACCGCAGCCACGGCTGTGTCGGGATGTCGAATGCCGACGCCAAATGGCTCTTCGAGAACATGAACATCGGGGACCCGGCCGAGTTCACCGGATCCAAGCGTGGCCTGGAGCAGGGCAACGGCTACACCGACTGGACCCTGTCGTGGGCCCAGGTGAAGAAGAAGTCGGCGTTGAGGGGGGACTGACCATGGGCGACAGGGCGCGGCGGTGGTACTGGGCCCTCGGCGCTGCCCATCTCACCGCCGGCCTGATCCCCCACCCGCTCGCCCGTCGGATCCATCGACTCACCAAACCCGCCCTGATGCCGCTGCTGGCAGCCACCTCACCGGAGGTCTCGCACCGGGTACGGGTCGCGCTGGCCGCCTCCACCGTGGGCGACACCGCCCTGCTGGGCACCTCCGCCCTGAGCGTCCTGGGCGGCATGACCGGGTTCAGCGTCGCCCATGTCGCCTACCTGCGCGAACTGCTCAGTCTCGGCCGCTCCGCACAGCCACGGGTCAGCGCTGCTGTCGTCGCTGCGGCGGTCGGTGTCACCGCGGTCGCTGGCACCGTGTTGCGCAGGGCCATGGCCGACGGGGACGACCGCGCCATGATCGGACCGGCCACCGGCTATGCCGCCATGGTGGCCGGGATGGGCGGCGCAGCGGTCCGGGCCGCCACCGTCGTGGGTGGACGCCGCGGACGAGCACTCGCCACCGGCGGAGCCCTTTTCGTCGTCTCCGACAGCCTGGTCGCAGCGGCCCTGTTCGGCCCCGAGCAGTGGGACCGCCGTGGGCTGCTCACCTTCGCGGTGATGACCAGCTACCTCTCGGCCCAGGCCCTCCTGGTGACCGGTCTCGGCGCAGAGCAATCCGGCGCGGTGCACTCGGGCTGAGTGTGTCCACGACTCACCCCTCGACGTACTCGGGGGTCGGGTGTCTAGCATGGCGATCATGGACCGACCAGAGCTGGTGATGTCCCCTCCCGTGGTGATGGCCCCGAGGCCCGACGGGTTCGAGGTGGTGTGGGCCGTGTCGGCCCAGTCCCGCGGATGGGTCGAGTGGCGGCTGGCTGACGAGGGGCCCGACCAGTCACGGATCGCCGACTGTGGCCCGTACGGCTTCGTCCCCCAGGGCTCGCAGGTGTTGCGGATCCGTCTCGACGGGCTCACCCCCGGACAGGACCACCTGATCCGTACGGTGACGGTGGCGGTCGACGACGGGCATCAGGAGGTCTCGGACTGGAAGCCAGTACGGACCCTCGACCCGTCAGCGGACTCGGCGACCTTCCTGGCCTGGAACGACACCCACCAACGAGAGGACACCCTCGCGGCCCTCGACGACGCCTCCCCCGGCGCGGATGTCTGGGTCTGGAACGGCGATGTCTGCAACAACTGGAACGACCCCGCCGAGATCGTGCCGACGATCCTGTCCCCGGCCGGTCGCGATGTCACGGCCGGACGGCCCATGATGTTCGGCTGGGGCAACCATGATGTCCGCGGCCCGTGGGCGCACCGGGTCCCCGAGGTGGTGGCCTCGCCGTACGGCCTGCCCTACCACGGCTTCCGGATCGGACCGGTGGCCGCGATCGTGCTGTCCACCGGCGAGGACAAGCCCGACGACCATCCGTCCTTCGCCGGGCGGGTCTCCTTCGCCGAGCTCCGTCGTCGCCAGGCCGACTGGTTGGCCGAGCAGATCAAGCGACCGGGCTTCGTCGACGCCCCGTACCGGGTGGTGTTCTGTCACATGCCGCTGCGGTGGCTGGACGAACCCGTCCTGACCGACCTCGACTACGAGTCCGGCAAGTGGGACCATTACAGCCGAGTCAGCCGCGAGCTGTGGCACGACGCCCTGGTCGAGTGGGGCACCCAGATCGTGGTGTCGGGTCACACCCACCGATCGGCACTGATCGAGGCCGAGCCCGGGGCCCCGTACGTCCAGTTGACCGGTGGTGGCAACACCCCCGACATCGCGACCTGGATCGAAGGTCGGGCCGACCGCAGCCACCTCCGGGTCACCGCTCACCGGCTCGACGGCACGATCGCCCACCAGGTCGAGTTCAATCCCCTGGCCTGACCGCGGATGGACCCGGCCTGACCACGGGGTGGACCGGCCCCACCTCGGCACTCCCTGTCCGTCCCGGCGATGAAAGGATGCCGGTGACGGGGTCCGTACGACATCGGGTGGGGGTGGGACGTGGCTGGTCTGAAGCAGTGGATCCGTGGTCGGACCACACTGCCGCGCAGTGTGGTCGTGCTGTCGGTGATCTCGTTCACCGTCGCGGTCGGCTTCGGGGTCATGCTGCCGGTGCTGCCGGTCTTCGCCCAGAGCTTCGACGTCGGCGCCTTCGGTGCCTCCGCGGTCGTCTCCGCCTTTGCCTTCGCCCGGCTGGTCGGCGCCCCGCTGGTCGGCCCGATGATCAATCGGTTCGGCGAGCGCGCCGTGCTCAGCGTCGGCATGTTCCTGGTGGCGGGCTCGACCGCGATCTCGGCCCTGTCGTCGAGCTACCTGGAGTTCATCAGTTGGCGCGCTGCCGGCGGCATCGGATCGGCGATGTTCACCGTGTCGGCGATGACCCTGGTCCTCAACAGCGTGGAGCCCCACCAGCGCGGGCGGGCCTCCGGGCTCTACATGGGTGGGTTCCTGGTCGGTGGCATGGCCGGTCCCGGGGTCGGTGGGTTGTTGGCGCAGGTGTCGTTGACGGCGCCGTTCTTCTTCTACTCCGCGGCCCTGGTCGCCGCCGGGGTGATCGGGATCCTGGTGCTGCGGTCCTCCCCCACCCAGGAGGTCACCGCCGCCGGGGCTCCCGGCCCGAAGGTCCAACCGACCCGGGGTCAGCGACGTGCCGCCGACACCGACGACGAGGGGACACCGTTCTCCTCCGTGCTGCGCGACATCCGCTACCAGGCCGCCCTGCTCGCCGGACTGGGGCAGGGCTGGAACTCCTTCGGCGTCCGCTCCGCGTTGATCCCGCTGCTGGTGGTGGAGGTCCTCGACCGTGACCCGTCGTGGAGCGGTGTGGCGTTCACGGTCTCGGCGGTGGTCCAGACCCTGATGCTCGCCCCCGCCGGTCGCTTCGTCGACTCGGTCGGACGACGCCCGGCACTCATCGGGGCCGGACTGGTCTGTGCCGTGGGCATGGTCGGGGTCGCGTTCGCCTCCAATGTCTGGATCCTGACCATCGCCCTGTCGGTGTACGGCATCGGCGCAGCCTTCCAGGGCACGGCGCCGGCTGCGAGCGTCGGCGATGCGGCCGGTGGTCGCAGCGGAACCCCGGTCGCGGTGTTCTCGATGGTCACCGA
>DVLP01000269.1 GCA_018715445.1 Candidatus Avipropionibacterium avicola
CATCGCAGATCCTCCTCGTCCTGGTCGCTGACCTGGCTCCGGGCCTCGTCGGCGGGGACACCGGCCATCATCAGGCCGAGCACCTCGCGGCCGACCTCCGGCTCGACGATGCCCACGATCTTGCCGCGGAACATCACCGCGATCCGGTCCGACAGCGCGATCACCTCGTCGAGCTCGGTCGAGATCAGCAGCACCGCGGTCCCGGTGTCACGCTCGTCGACGATCCGGTTGTGCAGGAACTCGATGGCCCCCACGTCGACCCCACGGGTCGGCTGGTTGGCCACCAGGAGGGACAGTGGCCGCGACAACTCACGGGCCAGCACGACCTTCTGCTGGTTGCCCCCGGACAGCGACGACACCGGCGACTCGATCGAGGTGCACCGGATGTCGAACTCAGCGACCCGGTCGATGGCGTTGGTCGCGATCGCCTGGCGGTCCAACACACTCGCCCGGCTGTACGAGGGTGACCGGGTCTGGTTGAGCACCAGGTTGTCGGCGATCGAGAAGGTCCCGACGAAGCCGTCGGTCTTGCGGTCCTCGGGGACGAAGCCGACCCCGGCCCCGATCGTACGGCGTGGGGACAGCCGGTTCAGCAGCCGCCCGTCCAGCCGGATCTCTCCGGCGATGGCCCGGGTGAGGCCCAACAAGGTCTCGGCCAGCTCGGTCTGGCCGTTGCCCTGCACCCCGGCGATCCCGAGCACCTCCCCACCGGCAACGGTGAGGTCCACGTCGTCGACCACCACCTGCCCAGCCGGGTTGGCGACGCTGAGGTGGCTGATCTCCAACCGGGCCGGACCGGTCCGGGCCGGTTCCTTGGTGACCGTCAGGCTGACATTGCGCCCCACCATCAGCTCGGCCAGGCGTGCCTCGGAGTCGGAGGCCTCGGCCTGACCGACCACCCGGCCCCGGCGGATCACGGTGATCCGGTCGGCGATCGCTCGGACCTCGCGCAGTTTGTGCGTGATGAAGACGATCCCACGGCCCTCGTCGCGCAGCTCGCGCATCACCCGCATCAACTCGTCGATCTCCTGCGGGGTGAGCACGGCGGTCGGCTCGTCCAGGATCAGGAACCTGGCCTCGTTGGCCAACGCCTTGAGGATCTCGACCCGCTGCTGCACACCGACCGGCAGGTCCTCCACGACGGCATCGGGATCGACCTGCAGACCGAATCGGGCCGACAGCTCACGCACCTTGCGGCGGGCGGCCTGGCGCGACAACGGCCGCGCACCGGCATGGCTGAGCGCGATGTTCTCGGCCACGGTGAACACCGGCACCAACATGAAGTGCTGGTGCACCATGCCGATGCCGGCGGCGATCGCGTCGCGCGGACTGGCGATGCGCACCGGCTGACCGTCGACCACGATCTCGCCGCTGTCGGGCTGCATCATCCCGTACAGCACGTTCATCAGGGTCGACTTGCCGGCGCCGTTCTCCCCGAGCAGGCAGTGGATCTCGCCGGTCGCCACCGACACCGAGATGGCGTCGTTGGCGACCAGCGGTCCGAACCGTTTGGTGATCCCGACCAGTTCCAGCCCGTGGTCGGCCGGGGCGTCGACGGTCCTCACCCCTGCGGCTGGGCCTGCGACTCGATCGTGATCGCGCCGGAGATGATGTCGGCCTTCAGCTGCTCCAGCTCGGACTTGACCTCGTCGGAGATCTTCGAGTCGAACTCGTGGAAGGGCGACAGTCCGGTGCCCTCGTTCTCCAGGGTGCCGACGTAGGGGGTGTTGTCCCACTTGTCCTCGTAGGCGGCCCTGATCGCATCGGTCACCGCCAGGTCCATGCCCTTGAAGACGCTGGAGACCAGCGAGGAGCAGTACGCCTCGGCCGAGACGCAGCCGTCGGTGTCGACCCAGATCGCGTGGACCTTGTCACCGGAGGCCTTCGCCACCTGCAGCGCGCCCTCACCGGCCGGACCGGCCACCGGGAACAGGATGTCGGCCCCCTGACGCACCAGGTCCTCGGCGACCTGCTTGCCACCGGCCACGTTCTCGAACGGGTTGTCACCGGAGACGAACTGACCGTCCTGCTTCTCGGCGTTCCAGCCGATCACCTGGACGTCGGTCCCCTTCTGCTCGTTGTAGTAGGCGACCCCTTGGGCGAAGCCGTCCATGAAGATCGTCACGGTCGGGATGTTCGCACCACCGAAGGTGCCGACCTTGCCGGTCGTGGACTGCGAAGCGGCGAGGTAGCCACCGAGGAACGAGGACTCGGCGGTGTTGAACTCCAGCGGCTTGAGGTTGGGCACGTCCTCGTACCCCTCGGGAGCGGCGTCCACGATCGCGAACTGGATGTCGGGGTTGGCCTTGGCGGCCGCGATGGTGGCATCGGCCAGCAGGAAGCCGACCGTGACCACCACGCTGCAGTCGGCATCGACCATCGACTGGATGTTCTTGGTGAAGTCCGAGACGTTCTTGGACTCGACCTCGGCGGTCTCGATCCCGAGCTCGTCCTTGGCATCGGTCAGGCCCTTGTGGGAGGTCTGGTTGAACGACTTGTCGTCGAAGCCGCCGGAGTCGGAGACCATGCAGGCCTTGAAGTCGGCGTTGCCCGAGCCGCCACCACCGGTGGTGGCCTGCTCGCCGCCGGTGGGTTGGGTGCCGGGTTCGGCCGGCGGTTCGGCGCAGCCGGCCAGCGTGGCGGCGCCCAGGGACAGCAGCATGGGGATCGCGATCAGGTTCTTCTTCACGTCGAGGCTCCTCGTTCACGCCGGGTACGGGTGTCGGACCGGGTTTCGGTGCGCCGACAGTAGCCCCTCGATCCGGCGGTTGTCTTGTGAACGGACGGGCCGATATCTGAATGTGACTGACGAGTAACCAGAGTGGTCAGCGAGGCATCACGGCCAGTTGGCTCATCAGCCGGACCCCGACCGCGATCGCCGCCTCGTCGACCACGAAACTGCCCTGGTGCAGGTCGACCGAGGTGGTCGCCGTGGGTGGGCGGACGCCGAGGCGCATCATCGAGCCCGGCACCTGCTGGGTCATCCACCCGAAGTCCTCGCCCCCGAGCGACTGGGCGGTCGGTTCGCAGGCATCCGGACCGAGCGCGATCAGCGCCGCAGCCTCCTGCACGGCGGTGATCTCCGGGTGGTTGACCACCGGTGGGACGGCCCGGACCAGGTCGAGGGCGAAGCCGACCCCGTACGGCGCGACGATCTGCGACAGCACCGACTCGAGCCGGTCGCCGGCCTCGCGCCAGGCATCGAGGTCGAGGGCTCGCAGGGTCCCGCCGAGATGGCCCTCGGCCGGGATCGCATTGGGCGCAGCCCCGGCGTGCACACTGCCCCACACCAACGAGACCCCGCCCCGCGGATCGACCACCCGGGACAGCACCAGCGGGCCCTGGGTCACCAGGGCACCGATCGCCCCGACCACGTCGTGGGTCAGGTGCGGACGGGAGGTGTGCCCACCAGGACCGGTCAGCCGGACCGAGATCAGGTCGGTCGCCGAGGTGATCGGTCCCGGTGTCAGTCCGATCCGGCCCACCTCGACCCGCGGATCGCAGTGCAGGGCATGGACCTCACTGACCCCCTCCAGCACCCCTTCGGCGATCACCTTGCCGGCCCCACCGGGCTGGATCTCCTCGGCCGGTTGGAAGATCACCCGTACCGGGTGGGGCAGCTGGCCCTGCCGCGCCAGCGCGGCCAGGGTGAGCGCGGCCCCGAGCGCGATCGTGGTGTGCACGTCGTGGCCGCAGGCGTGGCACACCCCGTCGATGGTCGAGGCGTACGGCAGGCCGGTGGTCTCCTGGATCGGCAAGGCATCGATGTCGGCCCGGATCGCGATCATCGGTCCGTCGAGCGAGGCGCCGATGTCGACCCGGACCCCGGTGCCCAGCGCGAAGACGGTCGGGCTGAGACCGGCGGCGGTGAGGGCGTCGACGATGCGGCCCGTCGTCCGGGACTCGGTGAAGCCGAGCTCGGGGTGGGCGTGCAGGTCGCGGCGGAAGGCGATCAACTCGCCCTCGCGCGCGGCCACCTGGTCCTGGATCAGTGTCGTCGGATCGCTCACCGGGACAGTCTCGCAGCCTGGGCGGGCCCAGCTCAGGTGACCTGACGGACGAGGGCCTCGGCGGCGTCGACGATCGCCCGCGTCTCGGCCTCCCACTGTGGCTCCTGGCCCCGGTACGGCCCGGTCGCCAGCGAGATGATCACCGCGGCCGCCCGCAGCCGCAGCTCGACCGGGTCGACCCGCTCGTCGAAGACCGGGACCCACTCCTGCAGCAACGACTGCACCCGCGCGGCCTGCTGGGCGTTCATCCGTTGCACGGTGGACAGATGGGCCACCAGGCAGGCCAGGTCGTCGGCCCGCCGGCCGGGCCCGGCGGTGTCGACGTCGAGGATCCCCGAGACCATCCCGCCGGCCACGAAGAGCTGGCCCTCGTGGAAGTCGCCATGGGTGGCCTCGGTGCCCAGCGGGATCGTCGACAGCCCCTGCCGGATCAGTCCGGCCATCCACTCCAGGCGGGGCCGCTGGTCGGGCATCGCCCCGGCAACGATCTCGACGTAGTGGTCGACCGCGTCGCTCCACGGCGGACGTCGGGTGAGTTGGGCGATCGCCGGCGGCATCGCGTCCAGCACCCCGATCAGGTTCTCGGCGGTGCACGGGGAGACCGGGTCGAAGATTGCCTGGGCCAGCGGCCGCCCGGTCAGTTCCCGCAGCACCAGCAGATGGTCACTGGTGGCGGCGGCCACCGGCGGGGCCGGCACCCCGGCAGCCAACAGCAACTCGTGGCGTTGCAGCACCTCGGCAAAATTGCGCTGACGCAGCACCTTGACGTACAGGGTGGTGCTCGGCTGACCGGTCGGGGTCACCACGCAGCGCAGCACGGCGCGACGGCGCGGGCGGTAGCCGATCATCTCCAGGGTGATCTGCTCCGCGGCCACGGCCGGGGTGAAGACGTTGTGCTCGTTGAGCACGGTCATCATCCCGGTCGGCAGGGCGGCCCGTGGCAGCCCGGGCAGGTCCGGATCGCGCGGGTAGAGCCAGACCGCGACCTCACGCTCACCGTCGGCGAACAGCACCGCCCGATGGTCGGAGCTGGTCGAGCCGCCGGCCCTGGCCGAGACCCCGAGGACCTCTTCGCGCTCGCCGAACGGCCACTTGACGATCGCGGTGTAGGTCGCGGTCGTGCTCAGGTTCGGGTGGTGGTCGACATGGTCGAGGTCCCAACTGACCAGCTCGCCGCCGCCGTGGTCGACAGCGGCCCGCAACAGGTCACTGACCGCCTCGGTCGTCAACAACTCCGACCCGTCGCGGTCACGCAAGGATGAGATGCGGTTCATCCGTCCTCACTCTGGGCTCAGGCTCACCGACGTGACGGCGGGAGCAGTCCGATCTTGCGGTAGACCTTGGAAAGGGTACGGCTTGCCACCCCCCGGGCGCGGTCGGCGCCCCGGGCGAGGATCTGTTCGAGTTCGGTCTTCTCGCCGAGCAGTTCGTTGGTCCGCTCGCGGAACGGGCTGATCACGGCATTGACCGCGTCGGCGGTGGCGACCTTGAGGTCCCCGTACCCCTTGCCCTCGAACTCGGCGACCAAGGTGTCGATGTCACGTCCGGAGAAGGCCGACAGGATGCTCAGCAGGTTGGCGACGCCGGGCTTGTTCTCCTCGTCGTAGGCGATCTCCCGACCGGAGTCGGTGACCGCCGAGCGGAACTTCTTGGCGTTGACCGACGGCTCGTCGAGGAGCTCGATGATGCCGTTCGGGGAGGAGGCCGACTTGCTCATCTTCACCGTCGGGTCCTGCAGGTCCATGATCCGCCCGACCGAGGTGACGATGTGCGGCTCGGGGACCACGAAGGTCGGGGAGAAACGGGTGTTGAAGCGCTGGGCGAGGTCGCGGGTGAGCTCCAGGTGTTGGCGCTGGTCCTCCCCCACCGGGACCTTGTCGGCCTGGTAGAGCAGGATGTC
>DVLP01000270.1 GCA_018715445.1 Candidatus Avipropionibacterium avicola
AACTGGGTGGCGCCCGGCACGATCAGGTGGTCGATCGAGCCGCCCCTGCCGAACCGGCCCATCTGCAGGGCGTCGTTGCGCATGTGGGCGATGCCGATGGAGCGGCCGACGAAGAGGGTCAGCACATCGCCGTCGATGTGTTCCCACCAGTGCTGTTCGAGGGCGAGCGCGTTGACATTGGTGTCGACCGTGACCGGGGCTGACATCACCGGCGAGAGGATGTCCTCGATCTCCTGGATCCGCCACTGGTTGGCTCCGCTGTGGTCACCGCCCTGCCAGCCGCCGCCGGTGGCGACCCCCACTCCGACCGGCGTACCGGGTACGTCCGAGAGCAGCTCCTCGGCCAGTTCGGCGGCACCAGCGACGATGCTGGCGAAATGTCGCACCGAGTCCTCGACCGACAGCGGGTGGCGGCGGACCACCGAGGCCAACTCCTCCCCACGGAGACTGTGCACACTCACCGTGATCCGATTGAAGTAGAGGTGGATGCCGACCAGGATCCGATCGGGCGACAGGTCGAGCGGCACCTCCGGTCGGCCAGCACTGCGGGCCGGAGTGGGTGCTGACTCGACCACCGCCCCGGCTGCCAGCAGCTCATTGATCACCTTCGTCACCGTGGTCGAGCTACGCCCGGTCGCCGCGGTCAGTCGCTTGCGTCCCTGGGGTCCGTCGTGCAGCAGGCTGCGCAGGATCTGCGAGGCAGTCCGATTGCGCTGTTCCTGCATCAGGGGCGTACGTGCGGTGGTCATCGGGGGCATCTTAGACACGATTTAGTCACATGGGGTTGACAAATACAAGGAGGCGTTCGGACCATGGGTGAGGAGCAGGATGAGCAACCCGATGGAGAAGAGACAATGACGACGATTTCGCGACGGTCCGTGTTGACCGGGGCATCGGGCCTGGCGGGGCTGCTGGCGCTGTCCGCCTGTGGTGCCGGGGGTGAGTCCGGCAGTGCTGGTGGTGAGGCCAACCTCCGCATGGGCTGGTGGGGCAACGACGTGCGGGTCAAGGTCACCGACGAGGCGCTGCGACTGTTCGAGAGCCGGAACGAGGGCGTCACGGTGCGCGGCGAGTCCGGCAACTTCGACAACTACTTCGACCGCTTGGCGACCCAGGTCGCCGGGCAGGACGCGCCCGATGTGTTCCAGATGAATGAGTGGAACCTGCGTGAGTACGCCGACCGCGGTGCCCTGCTCGACCTGTCCGAGCACGGCTTCACCGATGCGGAGTGGCCCGAGGGATCCAACGGCACCGGCGTGGTCGACGGCAAGGTCTACGGGGCCACCGCAGGCGTCGGACTGCAGGGCGTCATGGTGAACCCGGACGTCTTCGAGGACGCCGGACTCGACGTGCCGGACGGCCTGACCTGGAGCTGGGAGGACTACCACGCGATCGGCAAGGAGATCAGCGGCGCCACCAAGAACGGGGTGATCGGTGCCTCGTTCGCCGGTGGCGACCAGATCAGCGCGGCCTTCTGGTCGGGACAGCAGGGCAACCTGGTGTTCGACGCGGGCAAGCTCACCGAGGACCCGAGCTCCCTGGCGAGCTGGTTCAGCTACTGGTTGGAAGTGGTCACCGACGGTACGTCGCTGTCGGCCGCGGCGACGGCTGAGCAGAGCGGGGTCCCGATCGAGCAGCAGGCCTTCAGTCTCGGATCGGTCGCGATGCAGATCATCCCCGTCAATGTCGTCATCCAGTACGAATCGACGATGGGCCAGGATCTCACACTGCTCCGACTCCCCACCCAGACAGGAAAGAAGGAGGACCTCGGGATGTGGTACCGCGCCTCCCAGCTGTTCTGTGCCTCCTCGCGCAGCAAGTTCGCCGACGAGAGTGGTGCGCTCATCAACTTCCTGCTCAACGACGTGGATGCCGGCAAGATCCTGCTGGCCGACCGAGGCACACCGCCGAACACGACGGTGTTGGAGGCGATCGTCGACGACCTGACCCCGGGTGACCAGCGGGTGATCGACTACATGAATGCCTGTGAGCCGGACCTGGTCCCCGCTCCCGAACCACCGCCGGCCGGTGCCGGGGCCTGGACGGCAGCCCTGGGGCGGGCCGCGGAGGATGTCATGTTCGAACGTACTGCTCCCGAAGCTGCCGCCGAGGCACTGTTGGCCGAGCTGCGTGAAGGGATGCAGGCGTGAGGCGACCGAACATCCTGATAGTCCACTGGCACGATCTGGGGACGCACCTGAGTGCGTACGGGCATCCGGTCGAGAGCCCACACAGTCAGGCGCTGGCCGATCAGTCCCTGGTCTTCGACCACTGGTTCGCCACCACGCCGCTGTGCAGTCCGGCCCGCGGATCGCTGTGGACCGGTCGATATCCGCACTCCAACGGTCTGCAGGGACTGACCCATCGCGGCTGGGACTACCACCCGGGGGAGCGGACCCTGTCCCATCATCTCGGCGACGCCGGCTACCACAGCTGCTTGATCGGGTTGCAGCACGAGGCCAACGATCCTGAGCGACTCGGCTTCACCGAGCTCAGGACCGAACGGCCCAGCTGGTGTGACGACGTGGCTGAGCAGGCCGTCGAGTGGATCGGTGAGCATGCCGCTGACGATGCACCGTGGATGCTGACCTGCGGGATGACCGAGGTGCACCGGCCCTGGCCCGAGAGCCGGTACGACCCGGTCGACCCGGCCACCGTCACGGTCCCGCCGTGGCTGCCCGACAACGACCTCACCCGGCGTGACCTTGCCTCGTACGAAGGCTGCATCCGGGACGCGGATGCCGCGCTGGGGCGCATCATCGCCGCGCTGGACGACGCCGGACTGGCCGAGTCGACCATCGTCGTCTTCGTCACCGACCACGGGAGTCCCTTCCCCCGTGGCAAGAGCACGCTCTTCGATCCCGGCGTGCAGACCGCCATGATGCTGCGCCTGCCCGAGGCGTACGGCATCGCTCCCGGCCGGGTGGCCCCGCTGGCCAGCCATGTCGACCTGGTGCCGACGCTGCTCGGACTGATCGGTGTCGCAGTCCCGGCCGCCGTCCAGGGCGTCGACCTGACCCCTCAGCTGCGCGGCGAGGTCGAACAGGCCCGCGACCAGGTCTGGCTGGAGAAGACCTACCACGGTGAGTACGACCCGATCCGCGCCATCCGTACACCGCAGTGGAAGTTCGTCCTCAACTTCGAGCCGCGACCCCTGCTGCAGTTGCCGCTGGACCTCGAGGGTTCACTCACCCGACAGGGGATGGGCGACGACCATCTGGAGCCACGACCGATGCAGGAGCTCTACGACCTGACCGCGGACCCGGACGAGGTCACCAACCTGGCCGAGGATCCCGTACATGCCGAGGTACGGGACCGGCTGCACCGCCAGCTGCTGGACTTCCTGGCCGAGACCGGCGACCGCCTGCTGGACGGCCCGATCCCCAACCCGGACCCGGCCGCCGCCTGATCCCGTACCCGCTCGGGTCAAGGTCGCACACCGACTGCAAGGGTCGGTGCCCAAGCAACGGTTCCACCCTTGCAACGTGTGTGCGACCTCGGGCCTGGCGGAGTTGTCCACAGCCGGGAACGAGGACGAAGCACTGTCCACCGATTCCGGAGTGGTGCTTCCGGCGCCCCGGCACTCGGGCGAGGGTGTCGGGATGGACGTGATCGAACGTGGGCAGTTGCTCGCCGACGGCTGGACCGATGCCGAGATCCAGCGCCTGATCCGCCAGGAGAAGCTGACCAGGCTGGCGCACGGCCGGTACAGCGATCTCGACCTGGCGGTGATGTCACCCGAGGAGCGTCATGGGTTGGTGGCTGTGGCCAGGTGGAGCTGCTTCACCAGCCCGAACGTCGTGCTGAGCCATGTCAGCGCAGCAGTCCTCCACGGCTTGCCGGTCATCCGTGGCCAGCTCGCCAAGGTGTGCCTGACCCGTAGCGACACCGGGGGAGCCCGTACGACCAAGAAGGTGCGGGTCAAGGCCAGCCACCTCGACGTACGGGATCGGGTCGAGATCGACGGTGTCCCGGTCACATCGGTGGCGCGGACCCTGATCGATCTGGGCCGTCACCACGGCACCGTCGCGACGGTGATCGCGGCCGACCATGCCCTACGGCACGAGCTGGTCGAGGCAGACGAGGTGATCGCGACGGTGCTGCGGATGGGGACGGCGCCGGGGCTGCCCACGGCGCGGCGTGCGTTGGTGCAGGCCGACGGTCGGGCCGAGAGCGTGGGGGAGAGTCGGCAACATCTGGTCCTGCGCCCGGCGTTCCCGACCTACGCCAGTCAGGTCAACGTCTTCGACGAACGGGGCACGCTGACCGGTCGGGTGGACGGCGCCCTGCTCGAGGCCGGTGTGGTGGTCGAGTTCGACGGCTTCGCGAAGTACGAGCGGTATCGGCGCCAGGGCGAGTCGATCGGTGGCGCCGTTGCTCGCGAGAAGAAGCGGGAGGATCGCTTGCGTGCGCTCGGCTGGTTGGTCATCCGGTTCACCTGGGACGAACTGGCCGATCCAGCGGCGATGATCGCCAAGGTGCGACGTGCCGTCGCTCAGCGGGCCGGTCAGCCCAGGCCGGCCGGTACGACTGCCGTCGCGCCACCCCGTCAGATCCGCTTCTGAAGCGCGGTGCCGGGAAGGTCGCACACGCATGGCGAAGGTAGAGCCGTTGCCCGGGTGCCGACCCTTGCAAAGGGTGTGCGACCCGGCTGAGGTGACGCGACTGGCGGTCATCGCTGGACGCGGGCGCTGCCTCCGCCGGCGAGCTTGCGGACCTCGGCCTCGGTGGCCATCGAGGTGTCGCCGGGGGTGGTCATCGCCAGGGCACCGTGGGCTGCGCCGAGGTCGACACAGGTCTGGATCGGCTCACCGCTCAGCAACCCGTAGATCAGGCCGGAGGCGAAGGAGTCGCCACCGCCGACCCGGTCCAGGATCTCCATGTGCGGACGCTGACGCGACTCGACGAAGCCCTCGTCACGCGACCAGGCCACCGCACCCCAGTCGTTGTCGGAGGCACTGTGGACGCCACGCATGGTGGTGCCGACCACCTGGAAGTTGTCGAAGTCGGCGACCGCGGTCTCGATCATCTTGTGGAAGGCGGAGGCCTCCAGGTCGGTGAGGTTCTCGTCGACACCCTCGACCTCGAAGCCGAGGCTGGCGGTGAAGTCCTCCTCGTTGCCGATCATGACGTCGACGTAGCGGGCGATCTCACGGTTGACCTCACGGGCCTTCTCCTGGCCACCGATGGTCTTCCAGAGGCTGGGGCGGTAGTTCAGGTCGTACGAGACGATGGTGCCGTACTCGTGGGCCTTCTTCACCGCCTCGATGGTGACCGCAGCGGTCGACTCGCTCAGCGCGGCGAAGATGCCGCCGGTGTGCATCCAGCGGACGCCGAGGTCGCCGAAGATGTGGTCCCAGTCGAAGTCGCCGGGCTGCAGCTGGCTGGCTGCGGTCAGGCCTCGGTCGGAGCAGCCGACGGCGCCACGGACCCCGAAGCCACGCTCGGTGAAGTTCAGGCCGTTGCGGACGTTGCGCCCGATCCCGTCGAAGTCGACCCACTTGATCAGTGAGGTGTCGATCCCGCCCTGCAGGATGAAGTCCTCGACCAGCCGGCCCACCTCGTTGTCGGCGAAGGCGGTCGCCACGGTGCCCCGCAGGCCGAAGACCCGACGCAGGCCACGGGTGACGTTGTACTCACCGCCACCCTCCCAGGCCTGGAACTGACGGGTGGTACGGATCCGCCCCTCACCGGGGTCGAGGCGCAACATCACCTCGCCCAGGGACAAGGCGTCGTAACGGCAGTCGGCGGCCGGCTTGATGCTCAGCGACATCGGTGTTCCTCTCGGAGGTGGGTCGGTGCTCGGACGGGCTCAGTTGCGCAGGGAGGCGGCCAGGGCGACGGCCTCCGCAGCGAGCTTGGTGATCTGGTCGAAGTCGCCGGCCCGCAGGGCGGCCGACGGCACCATCCACGAGCCACCGCAGGCGGTGACCGCATCGACGGCGAGGTAGTCGGCCAGGTTGGACGGCGAGATCCCCCCGGTCGGGACGAACCGGACCTGGGGGAAGGGTGCCGACAGGGCCTTGATCGCCGGCGCACCGCCCGAGGTGCTGGCCGGGAAGAACTTCACGGTGGTGATGCCTGCGTCCAGGGCCGCGATGATCTCGGTGGCGGTGGCGACACCGGGGAACAGGGGCAGGCCGTGGTCGGCGCACCGGGCCGCCACGCTCGCCGAGAAACCGGGGGAGACGACGAATCGGGCGCCGGCCTCGGCGGCCTGGTCGACCTGGTCGACGTTCACCACGGTCCCGGCGCCGACGAGCAGTTCGGGGTTGCGTGCCATGGTCGCGATCGACTCGACGGCCGCCTCGGTACGGAAGGTCACCTCGGCGATCGGCAGTCGGCCGGCCACCAGGGCCTCGCCGAGCGGACCGGCGTGGGCGGCGTCGTCCAGGGCGATCACCGGCACCACCTGGGTGGTGCGGATCTGCTCGTGTGCGTCCATGTCTGACTCCTCGGTGGCTGGTGGTGGCGATCCTAGTGCCCCACCTCCGATGATAAAGCTTTCCGAGACGGAGGAGGAACCGGTCTCCCGCCGTGGACGCCGCCGGATGCGGTGCGTCCTGCTAGCTTCGGTCCATGGCGACTCCATGGGAACAGGTCCTGGCCGCCGTGCCGGGCCTCAACAGCAACGACGCTCCCTTCACCTACGCGGTCGACGACGGCGCGATCATCGGGATCTGGGACGTGGCCAAGATCGAGACCCTCGGTCTGACCGGCTCCAGCACCTTCGACAAGGGCTATCGCATCGTCGTCCGACCAGCCGGTGACGACAAGCTCGACGTGACCGAGACCTCCACCGAGTCCGAGACCGGATCCGGCGGCGCCTCGATGAGCAAGTCGAGCTTCAAGGGCAAGCAGATCTCCATGTCCGGTGGCTTCAGCATCGGCGGTGACGGCTCCGGCGGCAGCTGGTCCTTCAACGACAGCGAGATCAAGAAGCCACTGTTCGACTTCCTCAAGCAGCACGGATGGAAGAAGAAGGGCTTGTTCGGCGGGATCTTCGGCTGACTCGCCCTGCTCCTCGCTGATCCGGCCGCTCACTGCTGGTCGCCGAGCAACTCTCGTAGCACTGGTTCGAACCGGTCGGCCAGCTGGACGAAGCCGCTGTCGGTGGGGTGGACCCCGTCCACCGTGCCCTCGGCGATGTCCAGGTCGCTGAGGTCGAGGAAGTGCAGGTGTCGATCACCCCGGTCGCGATGGCCCTGCACGATGTCGCGTTGGAGGTCACGACGGGCCTCAGTGGTGCTGCGGTACTCGCGATCACGCAGTCCCCGGGCGAATCGGGGCTTCGAGGCCACCAGGATCTCGGTGGTGGGATGCCGCTCGCGCAGGATCGGAAGGAAGTCGGTCAGGCTGGTGCGCAGGGCCTCGGTCTCGAGCACATTGGTCTCGTAGTCGAGCACGAAGCAGGCCACGTCCTCCAACTGGGCGAGGATCCTGGCGACTCCCGGCTCACCCTTGCCGTTGCCGGCGAAGCCGAGGTTGAGGATCTCGCGACCGAGTCGGCGGCCCAGCACGGCCGGATAGGCCATCCCCGGCCGAGAGGCGCAGCCCCCGTTGGTCACCGAGGTGCCGTAGATCGCGATCCGCCCCGGCGCCAGGAACGGCGGCGGTGCCGACACCTGCGCGCCCGAGTCGATGCCGACCGAGAGCTGGCGAACCCCCTTGTAGAGCGGAAGGTTCAGCGTGACGGTCCGGGTCCCCGGGTCAGCGCGGAACACCACCGACTCGTACGACTTCGAGTCCAGCCGCGGCCGAGCGGTGCCCCAGTACCGCTGCGCACCCCAGTCACCGACATAGGCGTCGACGCCACACTCGCCGGTGGCCGGCATCAGGTCCATCCCCGGCGGGCCGGTCAGCTCGACACGGACGGCCAGGACCTGCGTGTCGGTGCGGAACCGTACCTGGACCCCCGCTGTCGCGTCGGCGATCCGGTCGACCTCGGGTCTGATCGGCCACGCGGGCGTGCTCGGCAGCCGACGCAACTTCCGCTCGGAGGCGAACCAGCCCAGACCGGCGATCTGCAGCGGCTCGTCGAAGGGGGACAGCCAGGTCAGGTCATCGAGGTCGGCGTTGTCGGCCACGGCCTCAGGTGTCCTCTCCGCTGCGGTGGCGACGGTAGCGGCGCACTCGTCGGAAGTAGTCGTCGAAGCGGACCAGCTCGAACCGCTCGATCACCTCGTCCACCGACAGTCCCTCGCGTTCGGCGGTGAGGAGCACGCTGCCCACCCGACCCGGGTCCGAGATCCGTACGTCGGGGCCGTACGCGCGCCGGATGTCGTTGAACTTCACCCCGTTGAAGTCGATGTGCACCACGGCCCGGTCCAGGTTCACCGTTGCGACCGCTTCATGGCGGTAGTTGGTGCTGGAGGCGACCGGGATGCCGAACGGGTCACGGATCTCGCTCGGCGACGGAGGGCAGATCGCGCCGACGAAGTACGCCTGGGTGGTGTAGGCCCAGTGTTGCTGCAGGTATCCACCGTGGAAGTTCGAGCTGAAGGCGACCACGTCGGGTCGCAGGGCGGCCACGTCGTCGAGCAACTCCTCGAAGTTCAGGTCGAAACAGATCGCCGGGGCGACGGTGCCGAAGTCCAGCTCGATCTGGCGAGGACCGTCCCCGGGGGTCATCCCGGTCCGCTCGTACTCACCCTCGGTGAGGTAGCACTTGTCGTAGGTGCCGGCGATGTCGCCGTTGCGGTCGATGATCTGGGTCGCGTTGTAGCGGGTCGGCCCGTCCACCCGTCGCCCGGAGTAGGCGATGTGGGTGTGGTGTTCTCGGGCCACCGAGGCGAAGAAATCGAGGATCCGGTCCCCGCGGTGCTCGTAGAACTGCTCGACCAGGTCACGCGGATAGGTCTTCAACGACGGCCGGTCACACTGCTCGGGCAGCACGATCAGGTCGGGTCGTGAGTGGACGACCGTCTCCAGACGTTCCCGCCAGTGCTCGATCATGATGTCGGTGACCCGATCCGGTGGGGTCGATCCGTCCAGGGGGAGCGGAAATCCGGACAGCGTGGCGAGCGTGACGTATCGGGCCATGGTCGACCTTCCTTGCTGGACTGGTGACAGCCTAGCCAGCCCGGGGTGGGGGTCGGTGGGCGAGATCGCGGACGCCGGACTTACTAGGACGTCCTACCATTTCCGGGTGACGAGCTTTCCCCTGCAGAGCGTGCCCGTGCATCCGGAGAAGGGGCCGTCCTCGGACGAGCGCCGGGCGGCAGCCCTGGCCGATCCCGGATTCGGTCGCCACTTCAGCGACCATGTCGCCCGGGCGCGATGGACCTCCGACGGCGGCTGGGACGACACCCGGATCGGTCGGCTGGCCGATCTGGCGATGCATCCGGCGTCGGCGGTCATGCACTACGGGCAGTCGATCTTCGAAGGGCTGAAGGCCTATCGGCACTCCGACGACTCGATCTGGGTGTTCCGCCCGGACCGCAATGCTGCCCGCTTCGCCCGCTCTGCCGAGCGGCTGGCCCTGCCGGTGCTGCCGGAGGAGCTCTTCGTCGACAGCGTGGTCCAGCTGGTCGCCGCCGACGCCGCCTGGGTGCCCACCCCGAGTGGTCCGGACGGCGAGCAGAGCCTCTACCTGCGGCCGGTGATGTATGCCTCCGAGGCCTTCCTCGGGGTGCGTCCGGCCAAGGAGATCACCTATCTGGCCATGGCCAGTCCGGCCGATGCGTACTTCGCCGACGGTGTCCACGGTGTCCGGCTCTGGGTCTGCCGCGACTGGGTGCGGGCCGCGCCCGGTGGGACCGGCGCCGCCAAGTGCGGCGGCAACTACGCCGCCAGCCTGGTCGCTCAGGAGCAGGCGCGTGCCCGCGGATGTGACCAGGTGCTCTGGCTCGACGCGCAGCAGCGCCACATCGAGGAGTCCGGGACCATGAACCTGTGCCTGGTCACCGATGACGGCGAACTGCTCACCCCGGCCTCCGAGACGATCCTCGACGGTGTCACCCGTGACTCCTTACTGACCCTGGCCGGTGAGCACGGCCTGACCCCGGTGATGCGGCCCGTCGAGCTCGCCGAGCTCACCGCACGGATCCTCGACGGGGGCATCACCGAGGCCTTCGCCTGTGGGACGGCCGCCGTCATCACCCCGGTCACCGCACTGTTGGACGGCGATCGGGACCTGGTGGTGGCCGACGGTCGCCCGGGGCCGGCCACGCTGGCCCTGCGTGAGCACCTGCTCGACCTGCAGTTCGGCCGCCGCCCGGACCCGTACGGCTGGCTCCGGCAGGTCGGGTGAGGACCCTGCCCCTAAGCTGGCGCCATGCCAGCTGACCCCGGCACTGCGGCCGCGCCGAGTCGCCTGCCTGCCTACACCACTGCGCTGCCCCCGTGGTCCTGGGTCGTGTGGCGTCCCGGCCTGGACACCTGGATCGCCCTGGCATCGGTGGCGGGGATGTGGGTGCTCCACCTGGTACGCCACTGGCTCACTCCGATCAACCCGGTCGCGGCCCAGTCCCTGCTGCTGTTCTTCGGTGCGGTCCTGCTGGCCACGGTGCTGCCGACCTGGGTCGTGTGGCACCGGATGCGCCGTGACCTCGACGACCTCGGCCTGCAGCTGCGCCGGGTCTGGTTGGCGGTGACGATCACCGTCGTGGTCGGCCTGGCCTCGCTGCCCGGGTTCTGGAATGCCGCAGCAGCTGCCGTCATCGACCCGGTCTCGCAGTCCTGGGGACAGATCCTGGGGATGTGGGAGCCGTTCTTCCTGTACGCCTGGGTGCAGCTGCGGATGCGGGACGCCTTCGGGGAGATCCCGGCGCCGGTGATCGCCGCGATCTGTTACGGGCTGTACCACCTGGGCACCGAGCCCCTCGCCGATGTCTGGTT
>DVLP01000271.1 GCA_018715445.1 Candidatus Avipropionibacterium avicola
CGGTGACCGGGGAGCAGCCGATCAGGGCCAGCACCGTCGCCACGGCCACGATGGCCACACCTGCCGTACGTGAGCGCATCACGATCCTTCCCGGTCCGGGTCTGCGGACAAGGGTACGCAGGCCCGGACCGGGACGATCATGCTCCGGGAGTCACTCCCGGCAGGTCACTGCGGCAGGACGAGCTTCTGCCCGACCCGGATCAGGTTCGCGTTCTTGAGGCCGTTGGCCTTCACGATCGCGTTGACGCCGCCGGGCACCTTGTGGGTGTTGGCCAGCGAGTAGAGGGTGTCGCCGGACTTGACGGTGATCGTCTTGGTCTTGGACTTGGGTGCCGGGTCCTTCGGCTTCGGGGCGCTGCTGCCGCCGCCGGGCATGGCGTTGGGGTCAGCGCCGCCGTTGGACTTGGTCAGACCTGCCTTCTTGGAGCAGACCGGCCAGGCTCCGGGGCCCTGGGCTGCCAGCACCCGCCGCGCGATGGCGATCTGCTCGGCCTTGTACGCCTTGTGGGCCTGGGAGCCGTAGGTCTTGCCACCGAATGCCTTCCAGGTCGACGGCGAGAACTGCAGGCCACCGTAGTAGCCGTTGCCGGTGTTGATGTGCCAGCGATTGCTGGACTCACAGGCGGCCACGCGATCCCACACCGAGGCGTCATAGGCATCGGCCTGGGTCGGGGCCACTGCGGCCAGACCGCCGGTGGTCAACGCGGCTGCGCCGAGTGCCCCAAGGACACGACGGACGAGTTTCATAGGTCGTACCTCCCCTGTGGCACCCACCGGACAGCCGGCCTCCGACGCACCCGGGACCTTCCCGACCATGGGCGGCCGTCGCGGGGTCAGTGCCAGGCGGCCACGTGCTGCTCCCGGCTTCCCGACCGGGCCGTTCGGCAATCGACCGCGGAACTGTCTCGACGGTCGGTCTGCCGACAGCTGAGCACGCTAGACACCGCTGGTCGGGGCGCGCAAGCCCCCTGGAGGACGGGCTCAGGCGGGAAGGACGGGCCTCACGAGTTCGCAAAGTGACCGGCGGGGCCCGTTTTCAGCCGTGATGAGGCCGGATCTGCCCCGTCACCGGTCACTTTGGCAACATCGGGCCAGTTCGTCTCCACCGCTGGTTGAGACTTCGACCGATCCGTCCGTCCTGCGGGACGGGCTCGATTGGGGACGGGCCAGGTGGGCCGGGCCAGACCGGGCCGAGGGCGCTCAGGCCTCCTCGGACTCCAGCCCGCTGGGACGGTCGCGACGGAACAGCCGGTCCAGCGACCAACCGCCGGCACCCAGGCACAGGAACAGCACGCCGGCACCGGCCAGGATCAGTTCGAGCTCGCCCTCGACGCCACTGGCACCAGCGGCGAGCGGGTTCGGCACCTCGGTCCACTTGACCATCAGCAGGGCGCCCACCCCGATCAGCAGCATGCCGATCCCGGCGAACCGGGTGAGGAAGCCGAAGATCAGCGAGACCGCGATCATCACCTCGGCGACCCCGGTGGCGATGGCCAGGGCCGAGGCCGCCGGCAACGGCATGCCGAGCAACTGCAGACTGTCGAAGAACTGCGCCGTCTGGTCCATCGACAGCAGCTTCTGCACGCCGTGGGCACCGAAGGCGACCGCAAGGGTCCAGCGCAGCACCAGCAGCCCGAGCGATCCGAAGAACCGGTCGGTGACCGGCGTCAGCTGACGGCGTTCCTTGCGAGTGAGGGGCTTGGCAGCAGTGGTGGTCGCAGCGGCGGCACCGGAGCCCCCCGCCCCCGCTGGGGCAACGGGCTCGTTCTGGCCGGTGGCGGCCTCGTGCTCGGCACGGATCGCCGCCAACCGCTCCCGCTCACCCTGGCGGTCCTGACGGGCGTACAACTCGTCGCGGGTGATGCGGTGCTCGACGTCGGGATCGCCCTCGGCGGCCGGCATGACCATGGTCGCGTCGCCACTGTCGGCCTGCTCGTAGGTCGCGTCGCCACCGGTGTCGGTCAGCACGGTGGTCTGATCGTCGGCCGGGTCGGTCCCCACCGTCGCACGCTCAACCGTCGCACCGTCATCGGCGACAGCGCTGTCGTGCCCGGCCACGCCGGCGACGGTGTCGTCCTGCTCGGCCACACCGGCGTCGCGACCCTGCTCGGGTACCCCGGCCGGAGTCACGGTGTCGTTGGGCATGGGGGGAGGCTGGGAGACGCCGGACGAGGACTCGGACACGGACTCAGCCGTGGGCTGGCCCGGGTCCTGGGGCAGGTCGGACGCCGTGGTGTCGGGCGTGACGGGCGAACCCGTCTCGTTGGACGGCTGGGACATGGCGTTCCCTCCTCGACAAGGCATGGACGTCTATCATCGTGCCACTGCTACGGCGGCGAATCGGGGAAGGCACGCGGGCAAGACCGAATCGCAGGAGCCCGAACCTTCACCGATCCCCCTCGGTTAGG
Source organism: Candidatus Avipropionibacterium avicola (assembly GCA_018715445.1). Taxonomy (GTDB): domain Bacteria; phylum Actinomycetota; class Actinomycetes; order Propionibacteriales; family Propionibacteriaceae; genus Avipropionibacterium; species Avipropionibacterium avicola. The sequence continues at coordinate 2,409 of DVLP01000271.1, forward strand.
GTCTCGGCATGACCCAGCGGCCGAGCCTTGTCCTGTGGGATGCCGACGGCGTCCTGCAACACCCCCGTTCCGGTTGGCGGGACCGGCTGTCAGCGATGGGTGGGGCCGGGTTCGACCTGGCCTGTTTCGCGGCAGAGCAGGCCCCGCTGCGCGGCGAGGGCGACTTCGCCGAGGCGATCGCCGAGCTGGTGGCCGAGCGCGGGCTCGACGTCGATCCCGCCGAGGTCGCCGGGATCTGGCGCGGTATCGACCTGGACCCGGAGGCACTGGAGCTGGTCGCCGAGGTCCGTGCCAGTGGCGTCCGCAGCGTCCTGGCCACCAACCAGCAGGCCTACCGGTGGACCCACATGCGCGACGAGCTGGGCCATCCGGACCGGTTCGACGCGTTGTACGTGTCGTGCGAGCTGGGTGTCACCAAGCCCGATCCCGACTACTTCCGGGCCATCCTGCGCGCCGAGCAGGTCGAGCCGGGCGAGGCGCTGTTCATCGACGACGCACCCCACAATGTCGAGTCGGCTGCCGGGCTGGGTCTCAACGCCGTACGTCATGACCCGGCCGACGGGGCGGCAGGTCTGCGCCGGATCCTGCGCGACCACGGACTGGTCCCGGTCGAGGCCTGACCTCCTGACGAACAGGGGCCTCAGGGGTCGACCAACCGCACCAGCAGGGCTTCCACCGCGAGCAGTGGGGCCACATTGCCCTCCAGCGCGGTCCGACAACCCAGGATGGCGTCGATCCGTCGTACGGTCTGGTCCGGGCCGTCACGGCCGGCGACCTCGGTGATCTGGTCGAGCAGTTCGATGTTGACCAACTCGGCCTGGGAGCCCGTCTGCACCGCGAGCACATCGCGGTAGTACGCGGTGAGCTCGGTCAGCGCCTGGTCGAGGGCGTCACGCTGGTAGCGCTTCTGCCGGGCCTTCTGCTGGTCGGCCAGCTCCTTGAGCGCGGCCTGGGCGTTGCGGGCCCGGATGCCGCGGGTCCCCATCCCCAACGACTCCGACAACTCGGCGGTCTCGGTCTCGTCGAGCGCTGCGGTGGCGGCAGCCGCGTCGGCTGCGGAGGTCTCTACCAGACGCTGGGCGTGGGTCAGGCACTGGGCCAGGCCCCGCAGCTGGTACGGGATGGTGAGGATCTCGCGACGGCGGGCCCAGATGTCGGCATCGCGGGCCAGCAGCCGTGCCCGGCCGATGTGGCCCTGGGCTGCGCGGGCCGCCCGATCGGCGTCAACCGGGTCGATCCCGTCGCGATCGACCAACAGATGTGCCACCGCGGCGGTCGCCGGGGTGCGCAGTGTGATCAGGCGGCAGCGGGACCGGATGGTCGGCACCACGTCGTCGACGGTCGGGGCGCACAGCAGCCACACGGTCCGTGGGGCAGGCTCCTCGATGCTCTTGAGCAGCGCGTTGGCGCCCTGCTCGGTCATCCGGTCCGAGTCCTCCACCACCAGCACCTGGTGCTGACCGAGCGAGGGGCTCATCGCGGCTCGACGGACCAGGTCACGGATCTCGGCGACACCGATCGACAACTTGTCGGTGCGGACCAGGGTGACATCGGGGTGGGCTCCGCTGATCGCCGTACGGCACTGGGTGCAGTCGCCACAGCCACCATCGGGGCACTGCAGGGCCGCCGCGAAGGCACGGGCGGTGTTGGACCGCCCCGATCCGGGCGGGCCGGTGATCAACCAAGCATGGGTCATCGCGTGGCGATCACCCTCGACCGCCCGCTTCAGCGAGGCGACGGCCTTCTCCTGGCCGACCAGGTCGGACCAGATCCCGGTGAGCACCTCACTGGGAGCCGCGGTGGCCGAGGTCTGGGTCATGTCCGTCATTGTGCCCTGCCCCGACGACAGTCGGAGCACTAGGCTCGGTCACACAGTTCCCGTCGAGAGGAGTACGACGATGTTGGTGGCATTTTCGGTGGCCCCCAGTGGTGCCGGCGCCAGCCCGGACGGTTCGGTCCACGAGGCTGTCGCCGCGGCGGTCAAGGTCGTCCGGGACTCGGGCCTGCCCAACCGGACCTCGAGCATGTTCACCGAACTCGAGGGCAGCTGGGACGAGGTCTTCGACGTGGTCAAGCGGGCCACCGACGCCGTCGCGCCGTTCGGCTCGCGCATCTCGCTCGTCATCAAGGCCGACATCCGCCCCGGCCACGAAGGGGAAATCGACGGCAAGCTCGAACGACTGGAGCGCGCGATCGAGGCCGGTACGCAACCGTGATCTGACGTGGGCGCCGGTCCCGTCAGGTCAGTCCCGTCAGGTCGTTCCCGTCAGGGCGCGAAGGCGCCCGCATCCTCGAGCACCCCTGCGTACGCGTCGACCAGGCGCTGCGCCACGGCCGTGTCGCCGGCCACCTCCATGGAGTCAAGACCACTGTCCTGGTAGAGCACGTTGGCCCAGGTGGAGGAATCGCCGGCAATGGTCACGACAGCCTCCGGGGCCTCACCGCGTGCGATGGACAGCCGCTCCCCCCAGTGCAGCCGGTACCGATACCGTTCCGCCGTTGGATCCACCCGCAGGTCGGCCAGTCGCAGCTCCACGGTCAGCGGAGGGTCCATGGTGAGCGGGCGGGCCATGGTCAGCATGGACTGCACGATCGCATCGGGTGTCAACCCGCACCCGTCGACGTCACGCACCGGCGACCTCAGCGCCCAGCGAGCCAACGACTCGAAGACCGGCCGCAGTTCGGCTGCCCATTCCGTGACGGCGTAGACACTGACGCGGGCGGGAGCGGGCAGCGTCGTCCGCCGGATCAGACCTGACGTCTCGAGCTGGCGCAGCCGTGCCGTCAGGACCGCTGGGGTGATGCCGCGCACGGCGGCCTCGAGTTCGGCGAAGCGCTTCGGGGCGAGCATCAGCTCACGCAGGACGGGGTAGGTCCATCGATCCCCGAGCAGCTCCATCGCGTGCGAGGTGGCGCAGGCATCCCCCTGGGCGGCGTACGACCGTTTGATCGGCATGCCGCCCATGATCGCACTATGGACGCCGAAGTGCCAACTATGTTAGACATAGTTCGACATCGAACCTCAAGGAGCCCCATGCCGAACGCAATCACTCCCGACCGGACGCACGGCGTCGTCGACTCCGCCGACGGGACACCGATCGCCTGGAGTCGGACCGGCACCGGCCCACACCTAGTGATGGTCCACTGTGTCGGCGTCTCCCGAGCCACCACACCCCAACCGACGCTGGCCGACGCCCTCGCCGAACGCTTCACCGTGTGGACCTACGACCGTCGGGGCAAGGGTGAGAGCGGTACGACCGCGCCCTACGACGTGCAACGCGAAGTCGAGGACCTCACCGCCGTCATCGGCCTGGCCGACGGCCCGGTCACCGCGTACGGATTCTCCTCCGGAGCAACGCTCTGCCTCATCGCCGCCGAGGCCGGTGCTCCGATCGAACGCTTGGCACTGCTGGAGCCACCCCTCTACGACGAGCCCGACCCTGACCATGCGTTCCGCGCCGAGGGCGAGCGCCGCCTCGCCGAGGGGCCCGACGTGCTGCACCACTGGTTTCACACCGATGTGGTCGGCGTCCCTGCCGAGGTGTTGGCCGAGCTGCCACCCCCGGCCGACGAGACCCTGCGCGACGCGGCCTCGCTGCTGCACGAGCTGACCTTCCTGCCGGGCACCCCGGCTCGTCGGTTCGCCGTGGTGCAGCAGCCGACCCTGGTCATCGCCTCGGACTCCACCGCACCCGAGATCCACACCTGGGGAGAGCAACTGCAAGAAGCGATGCCCCAGGCGCGCCTGGCGATCCTTCCGGGCGAATGGCACGGAGTGGATGACGCGACGCTGACCAGGGCGATCGGCGATTTCGCTGGGGCGTAGGCCCCTCGACGAGCTCGGGGGACGTGAAGTCCCTCGACGAGCTCGGGGTACGTAGGGCCCTCGACGGGCTCGGGGGTCGTGGGTCAGAGGAGTTGGTCGACCCGGGCGCGGATCTGCTCGGCGATCCGGTTGACCGAATCGCGGGCCGGCAGCACCAGGTAGCGGTCGGGGTCCTGCTCGGCCAGGGTCAGGAAGCCCTCGCGGGCCCGCTGGTGGAAGGCCTCGCCGGCACCCTCGACCCGATCCTGGTCCTGCTTGGTGTGCACGGCGACATCGGGGTCGACGTCGAGCAGCACGGTCAGGTCGGGTCGCAGGTCCTCGGTGGCCCACCGGGCGATGGTGGCCACCTCGTCGACGGCGAGCACCCGCCCGGCGCCCTGGTAGGCCAACATCGAGTCGACGTAGCGGTCCGAGACCACCACGGCACCCTTGGCGAGGGCCGGGCGCACCACGGCGAACAGGTGCTGGGCCTTGTCAGCGGCGTAGAGCAGTGCCTCGGCGCGTGGGTCGATGTCACCCCAGACCGGATCGAGCAGCAGTCCCCGGATCTGCTTGCCCACCAGGGAATCCCCGGGCTCGAAGGTTCGGACGACCTCGCGTCCCCGTTCCCGGGTGAGCCAGTCCACCAACAGGCGAGCCTGGGTCGTCTTACCGGCGCCGTCACCGCCCTCGAGGACGATGAACAGGCCTGGACCGGTCACGACCGCACCTCGTCCATCACGTCGTCGAGCTCCTCCAGCAGACGTTCCCGGCGACGCTCGACATCGGCGTGGACCCGCTCGAACTCACGCCCCAGCGCGAAGGCCTCGTCCACGGTGGCGGTCGTCACCTGGGCACGCAACCGTTCACCGTCGGAGTCGACACAGTCGGCCAGACGTCGACCCAACTTGCGCAGTTTCTTGGCCCGCTTGCGATCCCGGCCGCCGCGGGCGAAGGTGACGACGAGTTCCTCGGCCGGACCGATGGCCGCTGCCGCATCCTGCCAGGCCTGCTCCGGGGCATCGGTCGTCAGTCCACCGACGGCCTGTTCGACACGGGTCAGAGCGAGTCCGCGCAGGCGTTCGATGGCGGCATCGCTGTCGGTGGGCCAACTGTCGAGGATCTGGGGTGCGCGGACGTCGGCCACCAACAGGTCGATCAGCCCGAGTCGGCGGGTCTGGTCCTGCCCGGAATCGACATAGCTGTCGAGCGTCGAGCGCAGACCGGCCGCCCACTGTGGGTCGAGGGCCGGCTCCAGCAGCCCGATCCTGCGTGACAGGTCGGCGACCGGCTGCGGATCGGTGCTCACGACCACCTGCCGCAGCGCGGTCGCGATCTCCCGGGCCACGAACTGGTCGAACCATCCGGACGACATCCGTTCCGGGTCAGGGAAGTCGGTCTCGTTGGTGGCCGGCGCACCGAGGCGTCGAGCCAGGCTCGGGAAGACCGTCACGCTGGTCCCGCCGGCCTCGACCAGGGTCTGCTCGATCCAGGCCAGCTGATCAGGGTTGAGCGACTTCTTCCCTGCCCTGACAGTGATCTCACGGAACCGTGCAGTGATCACCCCACCACGGCGGATGGTCACCTTGGCATCGCTGAGGATCCCCATCTCGTTGCCGCTGTCCCCGCGGATCTGGAAGTCCTGCCGCTCGACCTGCAGCGTCGCCACCGGGCTGAGCGGAGCATGGCGGCGCAACGGCGCCAGGATCTCGTCCCACTCCGGTGGCACGGTCGCCGTACCGTCGGAAGCACGGGTCCGTTCCCCGTCGAGTCCGAGCCAGTTCGCTGCGGCCAGGCCCCACTCGTCACCGTCGGGGTCGCTGCGATGGATCAGCACGACCCCGGCGCGCACCAGCCGGAAGTCGGCGGTGTCGGCCACCGTGGTGACATGACGCCGCGCGCTCCCGGCCCGGAAGGCGAGGTTGCGCAGCCCGAGCACCTGGTGGGCGATCGGCGGCAGCAGCGACGGAAAGGGCAGCTCGACACGGATCCGGGTACGCCCGGCACGTGCGGACACCGATCCGTTGCCGGTCATGACTCCGCCGAGCTCGAACCGGCCTTCTTCGCCGCAGCCTTCTTCGCCGACGACTTCTTGGCCGGGGCCTTCTTCGCCGTGGTCTTCTTCGCGGCGGTCTTCTTGGCCGCCGTCTTCTTGGCGGTCGACTTCTTGGCGGTCTTCTTCGCCGCCCGCTTCTTCGGTGCCGGACCCTTGGCGCGCTTGTCGGCCAACAGCTCGATCGCCCGCTCCCGGCTCAGCTCCTCGACACTGTCGTCGCGACGCAACGTGGCATTGGTCTCGCCGTCGGTGACGTACGGGCCGAAGCGGCCGTCCTTGACCACGATCGGTCGGTTCGAGCTCGGGTCCTCCCCCAGCTCCTTCAACGGGGGCTTGGCTGCGGCCCGACCACGCTGCTTGGGCTGGGAGTAGATCTGCTCCGCCTCGGCCAGCGTGATGGAGAAGATCTGGTCCTCACTGGTGAGCGACCGCGAGTCCGTCCCCTTCTTCAGGTACGGGCCGTAGCGGCCGTTCTGCGCGGTGATCTCGGTGCCGTCCTCGGCGGCGCCGACCACACGGGGCAGCGACAGCAGCTTGAGGGCGTCGTCCAGATCCACGGTGGCGAGGTCCATCGACCGGAACAACGAACCGGTACGGGGTTTGGCCGACTTGGGGGCATCGTCCTCGAGCACCTCGGTGACATAGGGCCCGAAGCGGCCGTTGCGGGCCACGATCCGGTGACCGCTGTCGGGATCGACCCCGAGCTCACGCTCCTCACCCATCGGCGAGGCCAGCAGCTCCTTCGCCTTCTCGACGGTCAGCTCGTCGGGGGGCAACTGGTCATCGACATTGGCACGGGTGCCGTCCTCGGACTCGACGTAGGTGCCGTAGCGTCCGACGCGGACCACGATCCCCGAATCCATGTCCCCCAAGGCAAAGGTGGACAGGGCCCGGGCGTCGATGTCGCCGAGCTCGGTGACCAGGGTGTTCAGCCCGCTGCGCGCATCGGTGCCGCCACCGGCCTCGGGATCGCCGAAGTAGAAGTCACCCAGCACCTCCACCCGACGTGCATCACCTGCGGCCACCTTGTCGAGCACGTCCTCCATGTCGGCGGTGAACTGGTAGTCGACCAGGTGGGAGAAGTGCTCCTCCAACAACCGCGTCACGGCAAAGGCCAGCCAGGTCGGGACCAGCGCCGATCCCTTCTTGAACACGTAGTCCCGGCTGGTGATGGTGCGGATGATGGAGGCATAGGTCGAGGGTCGACCGATCTCCAACTCCTCCAGCTTCGCCACCAGGCTCGGCTCGGTGTAGCGGGCCGGCGGCCGGGTCTCGTGACCCGACGCGGTCACCGAGACCGGGTCCAGGTCCTGACCGGCACTCAGTTGCGGCAGTCGCGACTGGGCGTCGTCGGACTGGCGCCCGGCACCCTCGTCGACCGATTCCACGTACGCCCGAAGGAATCCGGGGAAGGTGATCGTGCGGCCACTGGCGACGAACAAGCAGTTGTCGCCCGGACCCTCACCCTGCGTGGCGCGGGCATCGATCCGGACCGAGACCGACTCACCCTTGGCATCGGCCATCTGGGAGGCGATGGTGCGCATCCAGATCAGCTCGTACAACCGGAACCGATCACCGGTCAGTCCGGACTGCGCGGGGGTCCGGAAGCTGTCCCCGGCGGGGCGGATCGCCTCGTGCGCCTCCTGGGCGTTCTTCACCTTGGAGGTGTACATCCGCGGCGACTTCGGCAGGTAGGCCTCGCCGTACAACTGCTTCACCTGGGCCCGGGCGGCCGAGACCGCCGACGAGGCCAGGGTGATCGAGTCGGTACGCATGTAGGTGATGTAGCCGCCCTCGTACAGCTCCTGGGCGACCGACATGGTCCGCTGGGCGGTGAAGCCCAGCTTGCGGCCGGCCTCCTGCTGCAGCGTGGTGGTGCGGAAGGGTGCGTACGGCTTGCGGGTGTACGGCTTCGCCTCCACCTTCTGCACGGCGTAGCGAGCCGACTCCAGCCGCTGGGCCAGCGACTGTGCCGCCGCTTCGTCGAGGTGGAGCAGCGTCTCGTCGCCCAACCGTCCGGTCGAGCCGAAGTCGCGTCCCTGAGCGATCCGACGCCCGTCGACCTGCTGCAGCCGGGCGGAGAACTGCCGTGGCTCTGCGGACTCCCCGGCGTCGAGCACCGCGTCGAGGTCCCAGTAGGAGGCGACCCGGAAGGCGATCCGTTCACGTTCCTTGTCGACGACGAGCCGGGTGGCGACCGACTGGACCCGCCCGGCCGACAGCCGCGGCATGACCTTCTTCCACAGCACCGGCGAGACCTCGTAGCCGTAGAGGCGG
>DVLP01000026.1 GCA_018715445.1 Candidatus Avipropionibacterium avicola
TTCGTCGCCTGGTTCACCGAGTCCAACATCGGTGTCTGGGTCTCCATCAAGGGCGCCGATCTGCTGGAGAGCTGGAACCTTCCGACGGTCGTCCTGCTCGGCGGCTTCGTGGTCATGGTCGCCGTGATCAACATGCTCATCACCTCCGGCTCGGCGCAGTGGGCACTGATGGCACCGATCGTCGTGCCGATGATGATGTACCTGGGCATCTCCCCCGAGGTCACCCAGATGCTCTACCGCATCGGTGATTCCGCCACCGCGGTCGTCACCCCGATGAACCCCTACTTCGCCATGGCGTTCGCCTTCGTGCTGCGGTACTACAAGAAGGCCGGGCTGGGCACCGTCATGTCGATGATGATCCCCTACTGCCTGGCCATCCTCGTCGGTTGGTTCCTGTTCTTCGTCCTCTGGTGGTCGTTGGGGATCCCGCTGGGGCCGGGCTCGCCGATGGAGTACCCGGCGTAGGAAGGACGCTCCCGGTCACACCAGCCGGTACTGCTGGCGCCCCTTCCGGTCACGCACGGCAACACCGGCGGCGCGGAGCTTCTCCAGTGCGGCGTCCGCTTCCCCGTCCTTCTTGTCGGACAGGGCACGCTTGCGGGCACGGAGCAGATCATCGACCGCGGCGTCCTTGCGTCCGTCCCCGTCGATCCAGTCGGTGAAGTCGGCGGCGAAAGGGTCGGCGTCCGCCAGAGGCGGATAGTCGTGCTCCTCCAGCGCGGCACGCAGCCCCGGGACCATCTCGTCCTCGATGCCACCGCGGTAGACCTCGGCGTCCCCGTCGAGGACCACAAGCTCCTTCTCGGACGCCACCAGCAGCGTCATCCTGTCCTTGGAGAGGAACCTGTCATCGGTCTTGTGGTGGAGGGTGATACCCCAGTCGGCGACCTCGATCGCACCCGAATCGTCCATCCACGAGGTGCAGATGACGAAGCCGGCGATGCCGCCGAAAGCGACGAGAATGGGCAGGACCCAGGCGAGGGAGAGCTGGTCGAGAGCGCGCAGAATCAACGGTGCCTCGCCGAACTGGTCGACCAACCAGCCCACCAGCGGACCGACGAGGAATGCGAGCACCAGCCCGAGGACGGCACCGACGACGGTGAAGATCGGCCGGTACCAGGCGGGGATGGTGACGGTGGTGGGATCGAACTTCTCAGGCCGCTCAGACATGGTCGGATTCTTTCAGATAGCCCGGTCGCAGGTAGCCCTGCGCGGTGCGTCGCACCTCGGGTGACGGATCGTGGCCGGGTTCGGCGTTGAGGTAACAGGCGTCGACAATGGTCATCAGCCAGCCTGCGGTGTGGTCGGGGTCGAGGGTTGCATCGACCTGACCTGCATTGATGGATCGTTCGATGAGCTCGGCGAGCCCCTTGCGCTGGACCGCGGCGACTTTCTCGGACGCGGCGACCAGTTCCGGGTCGTGTCCCATGCGACGCAGCGACTCGACGAGCATCCCCTGGGCGTGGGGGTACGCGGCGTCCTTCGAGAGTTCACTGAGGATGTCGAGGATGGACGCCAGCGGGTTGTCGGTGTTCCGGTGCTGCTCGATGAGCTTTTCCGCCGCCGGCAGGTCGGCCTCGAACGGGGCCCGGAAAAGGGACGCCTTGTCAGGGAAGTAGTAGAAGATGCTGGCCGGACTGGTGCCGACCTCACGGGCGACTTCAGCGACGGAGGTGGACTCGAACCCGTTGGTCGCGAAAAGGCGGGCCGCGACCTCGGCGATCTCCGCCTTCTTCTGCGCGACCTTCTCCGGGTCGACCTTCCTGGCCACCGCTTCCCTCCACCCACTCAGATAGTTTCTTTGACTGACCAGTCAGACATTAGCAGAGGGATGGCCGGGTCACCTACGCCCCCCACGACGCCTGTCATGAGCTGACCCGGATCTGCGCGATCCGTCGGACGGAAACTGCCGATTCGGGTCAGCTCATGACACACTGGCCGGGTGGTGCCGAGAGGACTGACGAGGACTGGCTACGTCTCCTTGACGTTCATCACCTACCGCAGCCCGTGCAGGAACGTGACCAGCGGACCGGCATCCGCCATGACCACGTCGATGTCCTTGATGAATGACTGCCCGGGTCCCCGGTCAGCCCACCCTGAGATGGTTAACCCGGGTCAACCTGGGAGCGAGACGCGAACCCCTACGCGTCCTCGCCCTGCTGCTGCGCCATGCGCCACCGGATGCCGGCCTCGAGCAGCCCGTCGATGCCACCGTCGAGCACCTTGGACGGGTCGTTGACCTCATAGTTCGTCCGCAGGTCCTTGACCATCTGGTACGGGTGCAGCACATAGGACCGCATCTGGTTGCCCCAGGAGTTGGAACCGTCGCCACGCAGCGCGTCCATCTCCGCGGCCTCTTCCTGGCGCTTGCGCTCCAGCAGTTTCGCCGCCAGCACCCGCATGGCCGAGGCCTTGTTCTGGATCTGCGACTTCTCGTTCTGACAGGTCACGACGATGCCGGTCGGGATGTGTGTCAGGCGTACGGCGGAGTCGGTCGTGTTCACTGACTGACCACCGGGGCCGGAGGAGCGGTAGACGTCCACGCGCACGTCGTTCTCGTCGATGTCGACGTGGTCGGAGGTCTCCACCACGGGCAGCACCTCGACCTCGGCGAAGGAGGTCTGGCGGCGTCCCTGGTTGTCGAAGGGGCTGATGCGCACCAGGCGGTGCGTCCCCTGCTCGACCGAGAGCGTGCCGTACATGTAGTCGCCGTGGACGACGAAGGTCGCGGACTTGATGCCCGCCTCCTCGGCGTAGGAGATGTCGTAGACCTCGACCTTGTGGCCGTTCTTCTCGGCCCAGCGAGTGTACATGCGCATGAGCATCTCGGCCCAGTCCGCGGCATCCACACCACCGGCGGCGGAACGGATGTTCACCACAGCCTCGCGGTCGTCGTACTCACCGGAAAGCATAGTCGTGACTTCGAGGGACTCGATGTCGGCCCGAAGATCAGCCAGCTCGGCGTCCGCCAGTTCCTTGGCCTCGGCGCCCTCGGCGGCGTCCTCCACGGCGGCCTCGTCGGCCATCTCGTACATGACCGGCAGATCATCGAGCCGCGAGCGCAACCCACGGACCTTCTTCAGCCGCGACTGCACATGGCTCAGCTGCGAGGTGACCTGCTGGGCGTGGTCCGGGTCGTCCCACAGCGACGGGTCGGCGGCCTGTGCCTCGAGCTCGCGGACACGGTCATCGAGTTCGTCGAGGTCCAGCACCTTCTCAATGGTGGTGAGGGTGCTGTCGAGGTGGTCGAGCGCTTGGGTGACATCCGGCTGCATGGTCGCCTACTCTACCGCCCCACACCCCACCCCATCGCGCGGACCCCGACCCGCCACGGCACAATGGGCAGCATGAGTTCGCAGTCCTCACCGATCCCTGCCGAAGCACTCCAGGCCATCACCAAGACCTTCATCATCGCCCACGACCGTGACGACGACGCCGCCCTCGCGCAGGCCCTCGTCTACAACGCCGGCCGTCTCGCGTGGCGGATGCGCGAAGCCGGACTGACCACCGAGTACAAGACCTCGGTCTCCGATGTCGTCACCGTCGCCGACAAGGCCGCCGAGGAGTTCATCGCCACCACACTGCGCACCCTGCGTCCCGAGGACGGCCTCCTCGGCGAGGAGGGCACCTCCGCCCCCTCCCACTCCGGACGCACCTGGGTCATCGACCCGGTCGACGGCACCTACAACTTCACCACGGGTTCGGACTACTGGTGCTCCGCACTTGCCCTGGTCGAGGGCGATCCGGAGGACCCGGACCTGCTCCACTTCGGCGCGGTGCACCGCCCGGCGATGGGCTACACCTGGTTCGGTGGCGCGGACTTCCCCACCACCGTCGACGGCCGCCCGGTCGGACGCCTCGACGACGCCCCGCTCAACATCACCCCGGACCGGACCTGCCTCGGCGGTTACCTGCACCCCACCGACATCGCCGACCCGACGGTCGGTGCGGCCTACACCGCGGTCGTCAAGGAGTTCGCGACGGTCCGGTGGAACGGCTCGGCCTCGGTGGACCTGGGCAATGTATCGCAGGGCAACAACGGCTGCTGGATGCAGCAC
>DVLP01000272.1 GCA_018715445.1 Candidatus Avipropionibacterium avicola
GGGGTCGCGGCCAGGTGTAGCCCCACCAGCTGGCATCCTTGCGCTCGTTGTTCCAATCGTCCTCACTGCGCTCGGTCGACTCGTCGAAGAGCGCGCTCGCGTCCCCGAAGTGCAGGCACCGCTGCACGGTCACCGCACCCGGCAGCAGCGCGAGATTGCTCCCGTTCCGCTCGTTACGTTCCGGGGTGGGGTCGGTGAGGGTGACCGAGAAGCGACGCAGGTTGAAGTTGTACCGCCCCTTCGGCTGCGCACCGCACGGACCGCACACGTTCGACTGCACCCACATCTGCCGGCCGTCAGCGGAGATGAACTTCGACGGGATCGTCGGCGTGTAACCGCCGTGCTTGTCCAGGGTCCAGGCCGCCCCGAAGTCCTTCACCGACTTGCCCCACGGCCCCCAGGGCGTCGGTGCGTCGTAGATCGTCCACTGATAGGCGTTCCATCCGGTGAGGAAATACCGCTGCAAGGGCTTGTTGTAGACGACCGCTCCCTGTGCCAGCGGTAGCAGGTGGTGTGCGCCCTGCTCGGTGAAGATCTCCCGGTAGCTGCGCGTGTCGTCGTGCAGCACGGGGCGGCGCGCGTCGATCTCGTTGGACCAGGTGGCCTGCCCGGACGGTCGGCGGCCGGTGAAGAACTGCCACCGCTGTGGGTCCTGTACATGTCCTCGCGGCACCCGGGCGAGATGGACGTCCTGCGCCTGACGCCAGTTGTTGTCGATGCCGTACAGGTACACGAACTCGTCGGGGGCGTCGGCGTAGTCCTTGCCGTAGTCGAGGAACATGATCGTGGTGAACACCCCGTCGGCGAACATCGGGCCGCTGGTGTCCCAGGTCCAGGTTCGCCCATGATCGGTCGATCGGGAGATCGTCGCCGCAGGAGCACTGTCGAAGCTGCCCTTGGCGAGGTCCTGCACGGCGACGTACAGCACGCCGTCCACACAGGCCATACCCGTGGGTTTGCGGTTGAAGGCAGGTCCGGTCCAGACGGGCGCCACCTGGTCGGCCACTGCCAACCTGGTCCCGGTCAGGTCACCGTCCTCGGCTGTCCCAGTGATCCGGTTGATAGCGACATCCGGCCCGGGTGCGGGGCCAAAGCCCCGGCCATCACCGTTCGCCGCGTACAGCTCGTCGTCGTCGGCCCAGCAGGAGGGCCACAGGTCGCCCACGCTCGGGACCACCACCGAGGCGCTCTCCTCCACCGCGATCGTCGCGAAGGTCGTGGTCGGTTCGGTGCTGGGTCGGTGGGCCCGCTCGGCCCGGGTGGCGGCTCGCGCCAACGGGGCACCGATCGCGGCCAGACCCGCGGTGAGCGGAACTGAGGTGATCAGGGTACGGCGGTCCATGCTCTGCTCCTCCTTCTGCAGGGGATCGGTGAACAGTGGTGCTGGTGCGGAGGGATTCCAGCGCAGTGGCGTCTATGCGCATGGGTGACGACATTCAGGCCTTCACCGCTCCAGCGATGCCCTCGACGAAGTAACGCTGCAGGACGATGAACAGGATCACCACCGGCAGCAGGGAGATCACTGCGGCGGCGGCCATCCCCGACCAGTCGGTGGAGTTCTCACCGACGAAGGCGAGCATCCCGACCGAGAGTGTGCGCAGATCAGGCCGGGAGAAGGTGAAGACCAGCGGCAGGAAGAACGCGTTCCAGGTGGCCATGAAGGTCATCAGCGTGACCGTGGCGGTCACCGGGCCTGCCATCGGGAGCATCACCTGGAGGAACGTACGCACGAAGCCTGCGCCGTCGACGATCGCGGCCTCCTCCAGCTCCTTGGGAAGCTGGTGGAAGTAGCCGAGGTAGAGCAGGATCGAGGCGATGTGCGCCCCGCCGGACATCGCGATGATCATGCCCCACAGGGAGTTGAGCAGGTGCAGGTGGGTGGCCAGGTCAACCACCGGGATGATCGTGTACCCCGTGGGCACGAACAGGGTCGCCACCAGCAGGCCCAGGATCAGCTTGCGCCCGTAGAACCGGCGACGGGCCAGGACGTACCCGGCCATCGCGCACCGCACCACCACGATCGCCACCGTTGCGACCGTGACGATGACCGTGTTGCCCAGGTACTTCCCAAACTGTGCATCCACCCAGGCTCGTTGGAAGTTGGACCACTGCGGGTCCTCCGGGATCAGTCCCAGACCGGAGCCGAACACCTCCAGGGGTGACTTCAGCGCTGCCGAGACCATCCACAGGAACGGATAGACCCAGGCAGCGAGGACGCACAGCAGCACGATGGCCCCGAACCAGATGGACACGGTGCGCCAGGTGAACCGCCGCCTGCCCTGCTCCGGGGGCCGGTGCTCCCGCTGGCGTGAGCGGGAACGCGAGGGTTCGGTGCGCCGCGTCGCGGACGTTGTCGTCATGCCTGCCTCGCTCTCTGCGCCGCACGGACCCCGACCAACTGGAACAGGCCGACGACGAAGACGAACAGGCCGAACAGCACGGCCACCGCCGAGGCGTAGCCGAGCCGGGGAACGCTCGAGGCGAACGCCTGCTCGTAGATGAAGATCTCCACCACCTGGGTCGCGAAGAAGGGACCACCGCCGGTCATCGTGAGCATCAGGTCGAAGACGTGCAGGGTGCTCTCCAGGGTGAGCAGGGTGATGATGATCGTGAACGGTTTGAGCAGAGGCAGGGTGATCGACCAC
>DVLP01000273.1 GCA_018715445.1 Candidatus Avipropionibacterium avicola
CAGCCACGGCAGCAATGACATCTCCAATGCCATCGGCCCGTTCGCCGCGATCCTCGACGTGCTGCGCACGTCTGCGGTCAACGAGACCGCACCGGTGCCCACCGAGGCCCTGGTTGCGCTCGGGGTGGCGCTGGTGGCCGGGCTGTGGTTCGTCGGTCGCCGCGTGATCCACACCGTCGGATCGGGTCTGACCTCGATGCACCCGTCCTCGGGATTCGCTGCCGAGCTGTCGGCAGCCGCCATGGTGATGGCGGCCTCGGTCTTCGGCCTGCCGGTGTCGAGCACCCACATCCTGATCGGGGCGGTGCTCGGCGTCGGCATGGTCAACCGGGCCGCCAACTGGAAGCTGATGCGCCCCATTGCCCTGGCCTGGCTGATCACCCTGCCGGCCTCGGCCCTGGTCGGCTCGGTCGGCGTGCTGGTCCTGCGCCTGATCTTCTGACCCCCCGCTCCCCGAGCTCGTCGAGGGGCCGAGCCGGTCCAGCGCTACCCCAGCAACCCTCGTACCGCCAGGTTCTCCATCAGCGCAGAGATCCCGAACTCCCAGGGAGCGACCTCATCGGTGGAACGGACCCGGTTGACCAGGGTGCCGAGTCGATCGTTGTGGATGCGGACCACGTCGTCACGGTGATGGGTGAACCCGCCGCCGGGTCGCTCGCGGTCCTGGATCGGGGCGAACAGGGTGCCGGTGAACAGTGCGAAGCCGTCCGGGTACTGGTGGTGGGCGGTGACGTGGCCCACCAGGTCGAGCAGGTCGCGGCTGATCTGCTCCAGGCTGTTGCTGCCCTCCAGGACGAAGCCGTCGGATCCGGTGACCCGCAGGTCGATCTGCGTGGACCGCAGGTCGTCGAGGCCATAGTCCTGATCGAGCAACCGGACGAAGGGCCCGAGCGCGCTCGAAGCGTTGTTGTCCTTGGCCTCGCCGAGCAGGAGGGCGCTGCGTCCCTCGAAGTCACGCAGGTTCACGTCATTGCCCAGGGTGGCACCGCGGATCCGGCCGTCGGGGCCCACCAGCAGCACGAGTTCGGGTTCGGGGTTGTTCCAGTGGGAGTCGGGGCGTACGCCGATGTCGACACCGCACCCGACCGAGGACAGCACCGGGGCCTTGGTGAACACCTCCGGGTCCGCTCCGATGCCGACCTCGAGGTACTGCGACCACATGCCCTCGGCCTTCAGCATGCGGGCCACCTCCTGGGCCTGGTCGGAGCCGGGCACGATGCTGCGCAGCGAGCCCCCGATGGCCGTACCGATCCGTTCCCGCAACTCGGCGGCGCGTTCGGGGTCACCGGCAGCTCGTTCCTCGATGACCCGTTCGAGCATGCTCTCCACGAAGGTGACGCCGCAGGCCTTCACCACCTGCAGGTCGATCGGGGCGAGCAGTCTCGGGCGCTCCCGGTCCTCGGCCACCGTGGCGGCCACCACCTCGGCCAGCGACCAGCGGGTCGCGTCCGGCCCGGGCCGACAGGCTGCGACCGGGTCCGGCTGCGCCAACAGTGCCGCCACGGTGGGCAGGCCACGACCGGTCAACTCGACCACCTCGTCGCCGTCGACCAGCACCACGCTCGGGCCGAGGCCCGGCACCGACACCCGTCCGACGAGTCTGGCCCGCTCGGCATCGTGCGGCAGCAACGTCCGGGTCAATTCGTCGACATCGATCACGGTCCTGCTCCCACCTCGGCTACGGCTCCTCGGTGAAGCCTAGAGGGATCAGAACAGGCCCTGCTTGGCGACCCGGCGAGCGAGCCAGTTCGCCAACAGGATCAGGATCAACGAGATCACCGACTTGAACAGCCCGATGGCGGTCGCGTAGGAGTACTGCGGCAGCTGCCCGGCGAAGGCGACCTTGTACGAGTAGGTGTCGATCACTTCCGAGACACCGGTGTTCAGCGAGTTCTGCATGAGCAGCACCTTCTCGAAACCGACGCTCAGCATCTGGCCCATGTTGAGGATCAGCAGGGTGATCATCACCGGCATGATGCCCGGCAGGTCGATGTGCCAGATGCGGCGCCACATCCCGGCACCGTCGACCCGCGCCGCCTCGTGCAGTTCGGGATCGATCCCTGCCAGGGCAGCAAGATAGATGATCGCGGAGTAGCCGAGGTTCTGCCAGGCCCCCGACCAGACGAAGGTGTGGGCGAACATGCTGGGACCGAGGAAGTCGATGCCGTCACCGGTGAGGGCGCGGATCGGGATGTTGATCACACCGGTGACCGGGGAGAGCAACATGATGACGATGCCGACCAGCACCACGACCGAGATGAAGTGGGGTGCGTAGGTGATCAGCTGGACCGACTTGCGGAACTTCGAGCTCCGCACGTGGTTCATCATCACCGCAAGGATGATCGGCAGCGGGAACAGTGCGAGCAGCCCGTACAGGTTCAGCACGAGGGTGTTGCGCAGCACCGGCCAGAACAGGTACGAGTTGAAGAACTGGCTCAGGTACTTCGTCCCGGCCCAGGGGCTGGCCGTGATCCCCTTGACGATGTTGAAGTCCTTGAAGGCCAACTGGAGTCCGTACATCGGCCAGTACAGGAAGATCAGGCAGTACCCCATCGGCAGCGCGAGCAACAGGTACAGCTGCCAGGAGCGGCGGACCCTCATCCACAGCATGTTGGGTCGCTTGCCGGTGCGGCGTCCGATGGTGACGTGCTCGGGGGTGGGTCGCTCGGTCACGGTCGCCTCGGAGGTGGTCGCAGTGTCGGTGGAACGGGGCAAGGTCGTCATTTCAGTGATCCGATCAGTGCGCCCTTGACGAAGTGCTTCTGGACGAACGGGTAGGCGATCAGCGGGGGCAACATCGCCACCACGATCATGGCGTACTTGAGCTTGTCGAACAGTTCACGCTTCTTGAGGATCTCGGTGACGTCACCGCCACCGATCATGGCCGGGTTCACCTGGCTCTCGGCGAGCAGTTCCCGCAGCACCAACTGGATCGGGGCGATCCCCATGTTGTTGGTGTAGAGGAAGGCCGAGAACCAGCCGTTCCACTGCCCCAGTCCGTAGAACAGCAGGTTGACCGCGATGATCGGCTTGGACAACGGGATCGCCACCCGCCAGAAGAACTGCAGGTCGTTGGCGCCGTCGATCCGGCCGGCCTCGAGCATCTCCCGCGGGACGTTCATCTGGTAGAAGGTGCGGGTGATGATGACGTTGAAGACGCTCATCGCGGTCGGCAGGATGATCGCCCATCGGGTGTCGAGCAGACCGAGCTGGCGGACCACGATGTAGGTCGGCACGATCCCGGCCGAGACCAGGGTCGGGATCACGAAGAAGAACATCAGGATCCGCCGGAACGGCAGGTCCTCGCGCGACAACGCGTAGCCGGCCAACATGGTGAGCACGGTGCCGATCGAGGCTCCGGCCACGGTGTAGAGCACCGAGTTGGCGAAGCCGGAGATCAACCGAGGCGACTCCAGGACGGTCTGGTAGGCGTCCAGGGTGAAGCCGACCGGCCAGAGGTAGACCTCCTGGTTGGCGATCGCCTGGGCCGAGGAGAACGAGGCGCTCAGCACGAAGATCAGCGGATACAGCACCATCGCGGTGAACAGGATCAGGACCGAGGTGTTGACGATGTGGAACCCTCGGTCCTCGGCCGTGCGTTTCGTTCTCACCGGTGAGACTCCCTTCGGTGGGCGGCGTCCGCACCCGTGACCCGCTCCCGAGCCCTGGCTGCCGTACGAACGTGCTGGACAGATGGGAGTCTGACAGAAAAATCATCCGATGACTACCCCCTGGAGCGGTGACGACCTGGGTGACATCTTCGATGGACAGGGCAACACCGGCGTGATTGACTACGATTCATCCGATGTGTGAGGTGAACGACGCGATCCATCGCCGCGTTGCGTCGAGACCCTGCATCCCGGACCCCGACCGCCGACAGGAGGCACCGTGCCAACACCCGGAGCGACCACCCCCGACGTTGCTGGGACGATCACCGAGCTGGTGACCCATGACATCCGCTTCCCGACCTCGCAGTTCCTGGACGGCTCCGATGCGATGAACCCGGACCCGGACTACTCGGCCGCCTACGTGGAGATCCGTACCGATGCCGGCGACGGATTGTCCGGCAACGGCTTCGTCTTCACCATCGGACGGGGCAATGACGTGCAGCTGGCAGCGATCGAGTCGCTGCGGCCGTACCTGGTGGGTCGATCGGTGGCCGAGCTGCTCGCCGATCCCGGCCAGATCTCGGCCGAGCTGATCGGCGACAGCCAACTGCGGTGGCTCGGCCCGGAGAAGGGCGTCATGCACATGGCGATCGGTGCGGTGGTCAACGCCCTGTGGGACCTGCGTGCCAAGCGGGCCGGACTGCCGCTGTGGCAGTTGCTGTCCAGCCTGTCGCCGCAGGAGTTGGTGGCCCTGGTCGACTTCCGTTACCTCTCCGATGCCCTGACCCCCGACGAGGCGTTGGAGATCCTGCAGCGCGCCGCTCCGGGTCGACAGGCCCGAGCCGCCCAGCTGATGGCCGAGGGCTATCCCGCCTACACCACCACCCCCGGCTGGCTGGGCTACGACGACGAGAAGTTGGTCCGGCTGACCTCGGCCGCCCTGGCCGAAGGCTTCGCGATGATCAAGCTGAAGGTCGGCGCCGACCTCGACGACGACCGCCGTCGGATGCGGTTGGCGCGCGAGGTGGTGGGGCCGGACTTCCCGATCGCCACCGATGCCAACCAGCGTTGGGATGTGGACGCAGCGGTGCAATGGATGCAGGCACTGGCCGAGTTCGATCCCTACTGGATCGAGGAGCCCACCAGCCCGGACGACATCCTGGGCCACGCCGAGATCCGACGCCGACTCCCCGGGATCAAGGTCGTCACCGGAGAGCACGTGCAGAACCGGATCATGTTCAAGCAGTTGCTCCAGGCCGGCGCCCTCGACGCCGTCCAGATCGACGCCACCCGGGTCGGGGGGATCGACGAGATCCTGGCGATCCTGCTGCTGGCCGCGAAGTTCGAGGTCCCGGTCTGCCCCCATGCCGGTGGGGTCGGGCTGTGTGAGCTCGTGCGACACTTGGCCATGTTCGACTTCGTCGCTGTGTCCGGCTCGTGGGAAGGCCGTGCGATCGAGTTCGCCGACCACCTCCACGAGCACTTCGCCGACCCGGCCCGGATCGCCCGGGGCCGCTACGTGGCCCCGACCGCACCCGGCTTCTCGGCCGACCTGGTGCCGGGCGTGGTGGCGGAGTTCAGCTATCCGAACGGAGGCACGTGGGCACCGACCTTGGTCGGCCTGAACGGAGCGAGACCATGACCACACCACCCCCCGATCCGCCCGCCGCGGTGACCGACTCGGCGATCGGCAAGATCAAGGCGATGATCACCAGCGGCGAGCTCGCCCCCGGGGACCGGCTCCCTCCCGAAGCCGTCCTGGCCGATCGATTGGGGTTGTCCCGCAGCTCATTGCGCGAAGCGGTCAAGGGCCTGTCCTTGATGGGCGTCCTGGCGGTCCGCCAGGGGGCCGGCACCTACGTCACCAGCCTGAAGCCGGCCCTGCTGATGGGGGCGATGGAGTTCGTCGTGGACTTCCATCGTGACGACACGGTGCTGCACTTCCTCGAGGTGCGCCGGATCCTCGAACCGGCTGCCACGGCGCTGGCGGCGAACCGGATGGACGAGGCGGACTTCGACGAGTTGGAGGACCATCTCGCGGCACTGGGCACCGATCCCGGCGTGGAGGAGTTGGTCGCCTCGGACCTGGAGTTCCACCGCCGGATCGTCCAGGCGTCGGGGAACCCGGTGCTGGCCGCCCTGATCGACAGCTTCGCCGGTCCGTTGCAGCGGGCCCGGGTCTGGCGTGGCACCTTCCAGGAGGGGGCCCTGGACCGTACCCAGCGGGAGCATCGGGCCATCCTGTCGGCGATGCGCAGTCGCAACCATGACATCGTGATCGCCGCCAGCACCATGCACATCTGCGGGGTCGAGCAGTGGCTGCGTCAGTACATCGCCGACGGTGGCCGGATCGGCACGGACGCCGACGCGGGCTGAGCGTCACCCGGGCCTCGGACGATCCCCTGACACGACAAACCCCTGACACAGGGAAAGGGACCCCCGATGATCGGGAGTCCCTTTCTGCTGTGCGCGCGAGAGGACTTGAACCTCCACGCCCTTGCGGGCACTGGCACCTGAAGCCAGCGCGTCTACCAATTCCGCCACGCGCGCCTGGGTTGTGGCCCACATCCATCGTGAACCGACCGAAAGACTAGCACGAGATCGCGGTGGGTTCGCAATCGGATCCGGGCGGTTGTCAGGCCGGTGGATCGAAGCGGACGAAGGCCCGCAGTCCGCCGTCCTCCACGTCATGGACCTCGGTGAAACCCACGGCTTCGTAGAAGGCTCGTTGACCGGGCTCGGCATCGGTCATCAGGACCTTCTGCCGTACGTCGGACAGGGGCTCGAACACGGCCGAGATGAGTGCCCGACCCAGTCCACTGCGGTGCAGGTCCGGATGGACCAGGATGTCCTGCAGATAAGCGATGCTGACCCCGTCGCCCACCACGCGGGCCAATCCCACGAGCTGGCCGTCGCGACGGGCGGTGACCACCCGCATCGAGCCCTCCAGGGCCCGGACCAACCGGTCAGGGTCATGGGTGTAGGCCCCCCAGCTCACTGATCCGTAGAGCTCGACGAGCTCATCGCGCCCGGGTCGGTCCTGATCGCTGATCCGTACGTCGCCCACCATGCCCCGCACCGTATCCGAGCCCGAGCAACCGTTGGCTGCGGGCCCTCAGACGCGGACCAACCGGGTGAACCAGAACTCGTTGGGCAGGTAGGACACATCGTGCTCGTGGCCCGGCAGCGGCGGCAACAGCTGCGCGGCCTGGAGCAGTCGCCAACCGTCCTGCAGCGCAGCGACACCGGTCTCGTACGGTGGCTCGTCGGAGTCGCCCATGGTCGGACGGGAGCGACCCGTCCCGTCGTAGCGGGACCAGCCGACGACCGCACTGTCCAACCCGGACCCACTCAACTGCAGCACCAGGACCTGCTGTCGGACGTCGGGCTCGGCCAACGGCTGGGCGAAGGACTCCTCCGGGGTGACCAGATCGGCGTCGCCGGTCGCGACAGCTTCTTCCATCATCATGCTCATCGGTGTTCTCCTCGTGTCCTGTGGTCAGTTCCAGCCGTCCCCGGCCCCGGCCACGCCCAGGCGTGGATCCGAGGCACCGGGGGCGATCACGGTCGGGCGCATCGCCTCACGGCTGAGGTAGTAGTCGATGTCGAACAGCGGGTCAGCGGTGAGGAAACGCCACAGCTTCGCCCGGTTGATCAGCTCCAGGCGGCTCTCGGCGTACGGCATCCAGGCCTGCCGTTCGTGCAGGGCCTGCATCACCTCGGGTGAGTCGATGTCGTCGGTGTTCCACAGCCGGACCTGACGCACGGTCGGGTTGAACCGGATCTTGAACATGTAGCGCGGCACGTCGGAGTCGTTGCGGCGACCCCCGTGCCAGATGCCGTGATGGACGAAGGCGACGGTGCCGGCCGGGCAGACCAGGCGGGTCTGGCCGGCGAGGTTCTGGTAGCGCCCAATCTGCGACTCGTTGATCCGGCGCAGGTGCGTGCCGGGCACGCTCAGGGTGCCGCCCTGCTCGAGGGTGACCTCCTTCGGGTAGTACATGAGCTGCACGTCGAAGCCCTCGCTGCGGGTGTCGATCACGGCGTCACCGTGCATGTTCTGGGCCGTGCCACCGTGCGGTGGTCGGACGTGGACGGCCTGGTGGTCGATCCGTGGCTGCGGACCGACCAGGCTCTGGACCGCACCGGCGACCGCTGGGACGTCCAGCAGTTCGCGGACGAACGAACCGGCCGGATAGGCGGTGTCGAACGCGGTGCCGTACGGGTGACCGGACAGTCCGGCGTCGAGGACGTCGATGGCCCGCGAGTTCAGCTCGTCGGGGACGACACCGTTCAGGACGGTGAGCCCTCGAGCCACGAACTGCGCCATTTCCACCGAAGTCAGCAGATGCTTGCGCTCCACAAGTGTGCTCATGACCCATGACAGTAGTGAGACGAAGCCGTACGAGCGTGGTCTCGATCGACCATCCACTGGTTCAATTCCACCATGTCGATCGATCTGACCGAGCCCCCGGTGGTGGTGAACTGCGGAGTCGCCACCCACGGAGTGCAGCGGACGAGCGATGTCTACTGGCTGCCGCAGCTGTGGGCGGTCCATCTGTACGGCTACAACGCCGAGCTGGTCATCGACGGGACCGTCCACCGGATCGGGCCCGGATCGGTCTCGCTGGTCCCGCCGCGGACGGTCACCGAGTACCGCTACCGCGGCCCGAGCACCCACCACTACGCGCACCTCACCGCCGCCGACACGGGCAGTCCCGAGACCTTGGTGCTGTCCCCCGGCCATGACCACAGCACCCTGACCGAGCACTTCAGCAGCGCGGTCGCCCACGCCACCCTGCGACCCGAACGGACCAGGGCCGAGCTGTGGCTCGCCCTGCAACGCATCACCGCGCAACGCCCCGAGCCGACCGAGGCGACCGACCACGTGGCCCGGGCGATCCAGTGGATCGAGACTCATCTCGACGAACCATTGACCGTGCCGCAGATCGCTGCGGCGGTCGGGCTGTCCCACACCCATCTCACCCGGCTGGTCCGCACCCACACCGGCCGCACCGTCGTGGCCCACCTGCGCCATCGCCGGGTGAGCCGGGCCGTGCACCTGCTGCAGAACACCTCACTGTCGATCGGGGCGATCGCAGCCGCGACCGGGTTCTCCGACCTGCAGACGCTCAACAAGGCCTGCCGTCAGGAGACCGGCCGGTCACCGCGCCAGCTCCGCGCCGGATGAGCGCCCCCGCGCCAAGTGACCACGGCGACGGATGATCGTCAGGATCCGGGACAGCACCCAGTCCCACCGGTCCATCACCTGGTGGTAGGTGATCCGGATCCGCTCGTAGCCCAAAGCCGCCAGGGCCAGGTCCCGCTCCCGGTCACGGTGGTAGCTGGCCAGGTCCGTGTGGTGGGCCAGGCTGTCGACCTCGATCACCAACCGGTCACCGATCAGGAAGTCCACCCGCCCCACCCCGGCGATCCGGACCTGTGAGCGCAGCGCGATGTTGAGGGACTCGAGCCGGAAGCGCACCAGGCTCTCGGAGCCGGACTCGGCCGGACCGGTCCGGTCGATCAGCCGCCGGACCGTCAGGGGGCACAGAGCCAGCCAGTCCTGCAGATCAGCCACGGTGCACAACCGTCGGTGCAACGCAGAGTCGAGGATCGCCACGAAGTGCTCCGCCGTCACACATCGCGCTGCCGACGCCAGGGCGATCGGAAGCGGATCGACGATCCCGTGGTCGGCGACCGCTCGGGACCCGTGGGCCGGGCACCAACGGATCCCGGGCAGACGTGGTCGAGCCGTCCGGGAGCGCGCCAACAGTCGGACGTGGGTCACCTGCCGCTCGGGTGGGACCCACAGGCCGTGCAGTCCCACGGCGCTGACACAGCCCAGCCGCCCGCCGAGTTGGATCGCGCGCGCTGCCCCTTGGTGGGCATCGGCGGCGGCGTACCAGCCGTGGCACACCGATCGCAGCGCACCGGATCGCACCAGCGCGGCCACCTGATCCCGGGTCAGGCCGTGACGAAGGAGGTCCCGGGCCCGGGCGAGACCGTGTGGCAGGGCTGGGACGGACAGCACGGCACGGTCTGGCACAGCACGGTTGGGCACAGCACCAGCCTTGCCCCGTCACGGCGACGACAACCGTCGCACGCCAGATCTGTGGACAACTCCGATCGGGCACTCCGGGCTGTGGAAACCGGCCGGACCGAACCAACTGTCGCGTGCTGGGCGAAGCCATCGACCCTGTGTCGATGCCGTGGCTGAGGACGCGACAGTTTGCTGGCAGGTGGGGTCACGGGGCGTTGCGGAGATGTCCCCATCGA
>DVLP01000274.1 GCA_018715445.1 Candidatus Avipropionibacterium avicola
GGGGTCGAGTGGTCAGGCCCGGAAGGGGAACCAGGCGAGGTCGAGACCGTACATGCCCCAGGTGCCGTCGCGATCCGGATCGAAGGCGAAGCGGGGGTTGTTGTACCAGCCGTTGGTGACCTCGGAGTAGAGCGGGCGGATCTCGTCGGCCGTCGTGATGTGGCTGATCTCGAGCTCCCAGTGCACCCAGGTCATCAGGCGTCGTCCGGTGATCCCCATCCCGCCGTAGCCACCGAGCTGACCGACCAGCGTGGTCTCCTCGGTCTCGGGATCGTAGCGGGACAGATCGCCGTTGGGTCGGCGCGTCATGAGGTAGAGCTGTCCCTCGCGCCAGATGATCCGTTCGTACGAGGCGACGTCCTCGCGCGGTGCTGCTCGCCACAGCAACTCTCGTGTCCTCAAGTCGATCGCCGCGATCTGGGCCGGGCCTTCCCGGACCGGGTCGGCGGCCTCGCCGTAGGTGTCGCCGGCGACATAAGCGATGTCATCGACGACGTGCAGCCCGCGGACCGACTGGTCGGGCAGGTAGTCGGTGCGCACCTCGACACTGTGGTCGGACAGGTCGACGAAGCTCACCGCCCCCTGGTTGGCACCGACGTGGGGACCCGAGACCACGACCAGCTGGTTGCGCCTTTGGTCCCACTCCATCAGGGACGGACGGTACTGCCCTTCCAGCACGGCGACATCGGTGTGCTCGACCGTCTCCGGGTCGAAGCGGGTGATCGTGCAGCCCGGATAGACCGCACCGTAGACGACGCCGCCACCGACCTCCTGCAAGGCCTTGATCTCGCCGAAGTTCTCCACCCGTACAGAGGTTTCGGCCGTCAGGTCGTGCACCGCGGTGGCACCGTGCCCAGCGATCCAGATCGTGCCGTTGCTGTGGCGGATCAGGTCCTGGGCCCGGTCGGGGTAGCCCGCAACCTCGACGATGTCGTGGACCTCCGGCTCCTGACCCAGCACCATCGTCCAGAACCGCCCACTGTCACCGGTCCCGCACAGCACGCCGGGCTCGTACTCGCCGAGGAAGTTGTTCTGTCCGTCGTCCTCCAGCGCCTGACCGACCTTGACGAGCTCGTCGGCGTCACAGCGGTAGATGTTGCCCGAGGTACGGGCGATCGCATACACCGTTGCGTCCTCGGTGACGCACAGGTAGTCGACATAGCGGTCCTTCTCGTCCAGCAGGGGGCGCGCCACCTGCTGGGAGCCGTCGGACGGGTCGAAGGAGACCACGAACTTGCCGGTGCCGACGTACAGCAGTCCGTCGCAGATCGCCATCTTGATGGGGATCGTACGGTCCTCGCCCAGATGGTCGGTGATGTCGCGACCCTCGGTGTCGGTCGACTCCAGCGCCCACTCCCGGATCCCACCGGGAGCGTTCGCCCCGCCGTAGACGTGCTCGTCGGCGACGGCCAACGAGTTGGCATACATCGACTCCGAGACCACACCGTAGGTCTGGACTTCCTTGGTGGACAGGTGAACCCGACGCACGGTGCAGTCGGGATAGCTGCTGAGATAGAGCCAGTCCCCGCTGATCGCCATGTCGTACCACCAGGCGCCGGACGGTCCGGCCTCGGCCCAGGCCTCGAAGTCGTGGGTCTGCGGGTCGAGTCGGAAGATCGTCGGGTTGCCGGCCATCCCGACATAGGCGTGGGCGCCGTCGCTGGCCATCATCAACCCGCCTGCGCCCGACGCACTCCCGGGCACGTCGAGGTCGTCGAACCAGGTCACCTCGCCGGTGTCGAGGTCGGCCTCGACGATCCGCAGGTGCTCACCGTCGACCAGGAAACGGGTGGTCTGGTACACCTTCGAGCCGACCCGGGTGGCACCCCGCATGGCCGCGGTCAGGATCGCCGGGCCGTACGTCGTCGGCGTCACCTGGGGCCGGGCCGCCGAGGCCGTGGCCGGCACAGCGCCCAGGCTGAGGGCTGCACCACCTCCAGCGGCCAGTTGGAGGACATGGCGACGGGACGGGTGCGACAGTGACATGGGAGGGATCCACCTTGATCGGTTGGGTGACAGTGCTTCGATCCTTGACCGAGCAGGCCCACGGGGGCAAGCCAACTTTCACAGCATGGACCGATCCCGTGGTCACCGGGTCGATCCTCAGCCGAGCCCGACCTTCGGGATGCGGCGGATCCGGAGCCGGGTGAGGCAGTTGCCGTCGTGGATCGCCGAGCCGGCGCAGTAGGCCAGCAGCACCGCATCGTCGAGCTCGTGGATCGCGGTGTAGCAGTATCCGGAGTCCGGATCGTCCTCCACCACCAGCTGCGTCGACCACCGCTGTGCCGTCGGATCGGCGATGGACAGCACCAGCGGGGTGCGACCGGCATTGGTGCCCTGCCGTGGTTGTGGGCGACCCGGACTGTCGGCGACCGGGTTCCACACCGCGAGCAACCGGTCATCGCTGAGACGCTTCATCGACAACGGCGAGCGCGGTGAGGCGAACGGCGACGGTTGCGGCGTCGACCAGCTGATGCCCTCGTCGTGGCTCCACATCTCCCACTGGGTGCCCTGATCGGTGCGGGCCCACGCCCACAACCGACCATCGGCGAGCTCGACCACTCCGGGCTCCTGGAGACCGAACCTGCTGCTCGGGAAGGGCAACACGTACGGCCCGGATTCCTGCCAGGACAGGCCGAGGTCATCGGAACGGGCGAAATGGACCGAGCCCCAACTGGAGAACTCAGGACCGTCGGGACCTTCCACAGCGCGGTGGTGTGCTGTCGGGATCAGCAGGCGCCCGGAGGTGAGCTGGATGACGCGGTCGTTGTTGACGACGTGGTAGCCGAGCCCCGGGGTGCAACACCGGGCAGGACCCCAGCTGCGCGCCTCATCGGTCGAGATCCGCATCATGGCCCGTAGGTCGTCATAGCTGTGACGCCTCAGGTACCACAGGGCAATCCGCCCGTCGGCCAGGCGCAACAAGGACGCGCTCATCACGTTCTGCGCGTCCTCGTCGGCCCGGTCGATCACGACCTCGGGCTCGGTCCAGGTCAACCCACCGTCCCCCGACCGTGCCGCCACCAGGCAGGCGGCGGCATGGTCGAGGTGGGAGCCGGCACCGAAGCGCGACCAGATGAACACCACGGTGCCGTCATCCAGGGTGGCGAAGGATCCCTCGCTGTGCCGGGACGCGTCGGGCTCCGGAGCGAGCTCGAGCACGACCTGTCCAGGTGTCATCGCCGCTGGATCCGACCGGATCGGCATCGGAGCGGGCCCCCGGTCAGCGCACCTCGCCCTCGACGACGTCGACGGATTCCCCGGCCGCGGAGTCATCGTTGTTGGTGTAGCGCTGCACGAGTCCTTGGAGGTCGATGCCGGTGGTGTTCTTCAGCAACTCCATGGTCTGCACGACATTGTCGGTGACCTGCTTCGGGACCGCACCGGCCCCGTCGGTGGACACCACGGTCAGCTTGTCGATGCCGGCCATCGGGGCAGCCACCTTCTCGGCCACCTGCGGCAGGACCTCGACCAGCATCTGCAGCACAGCGGCCTCGTTGTACTTGGCGAAGGCGGCAGCCCGCTTCTCCATCGCCTCGGCCTCGGCATTGCCCTTGGCCAGGATGGCGGCGGCTTCGGCCTCACCCTCGGCCCGTACGGCTTCGGCCTCGGCGACACGGCGGGCCTTCTCGGCCTCACCCCGACGAGCACCCTCGATCGCCTCGGCCTCGGCCAGGGCCGTACGACGGGACTTGTCGCCCTCACCGGTGAGCCGGGACTTCTCCGCATCGGCCTGTGCTGCCGCGATGGCGGCCTGACGCCGGGCGTCGGCTTCCTTGATCTCGGCGTTGCGCGCGCCCTCGGCCTCGGTCTCCACGCGGTAGCGCTCGGCATCGGCCGGCTTGCGGACCTCGGTGTCGAGCTGGCGATCCTTCAGCGCGGCCTGACGGACGGCCACCTTCTCCTGCTCGGCCAGGATGGCCTGGTCGCGATCGGCCTGGGCCAACGGTCCGGCCGCGGCGGCCCGCGCCTGGGCCGCATCGGTCTCGGACTTGATCTCGGCGCGCTTCAGGGCGAGCTCACGATCGGAGATCGCGATCTCCTGCTCAGCAGCGATCCGGGCCTGCTCGGCAGCCTGCCGGGCCGCGGCCTCGGCGACCGCGGCGGTCTGGCCGACGCGGGCCGACTCGGGACGACCGAGGTCGGACAGGTACGAGCCGTCATCGGTGATGTCCTGGATCTGGAAGGTGTCCAGCACCAGGCCCTGACCGGTCAGCGAGGCCTCGGACTCGTCGGCGACCCGTTGGGCAAAGGCGGCTCGGTCGCGGATGATCTGCTCGACCGACAGCGAGCCGACGATGGAACGCAGCGAACCGGCCAAGGTCTCCTGGGTGAAGGTCTCGACCTCCTCCTGCTGGGTCAGGAACCGCTGGGCGGCGGCACGGATCGAGTCCTCGTTGCCACCGACCTTGACGATGGCCACACCGTCCAGGTTGAGCTTCACGCCCTGACCGGAGACCGCGCCCCGGATCTGGACCATGATCCGCCGGCTCGACAGGTCGAGGATGTGCAGGCTCTGGACGAAGGGGACGACGAAGACCCGACCGCCCATCACGACCTTCTGGCCCGACAGGTCGCGCGACATCTGGCCGGTCTCCGGGTTGCGGACCGACTTGCTGCCTCCCCCGCCGGTGACGATGAACGCCTCGTTGGGTCCGGCGACCTTGATCCGGGAGGTGATCAGGGCGATCACCAGCACGAGGACGACGACGATGGCCACGACCAGCGCCACCGGACTCAGCATGAAGTCAGGCATTGACTGTCTTTCCCTTCTGACGTGGCGATCTGGTTCGCCCCGACGTGATGAGGATGAGGGTCAGTCCCTCGGTTTCACCTCGACCGCCGTTGCGGAGAGGACGTTGCTGATCTCGACCGGGGTGCCTGCGGTCAGCGGGATCCGGGAGCGGGCGTTGAGCTTGGTGATGTGACCGTTGGACACCACGCTGACCTCGCCGTACCCCTCGGCCGGCACATCACTGATCACGGTGCCGGCCAGACCGACCAGGCTCGCGCTGGTGACGTTGTGCTCGTCACCACCGTTGCGCAGCTTCATCGTGACCCAGCCGACCGCCAGACCGACCAGGATGCCGGCCACCAGCCCGACCACGATGGCCAGCACCAGGTTGTCCGGCGCCATCGTCAGGGTGAGGGCACCGACGAAGCCGAACACCCCCAGGAAACCGCCCAGGGCAGCCCCGGAGAACAGGTCCCCGCCGACGCCGTCGAAGATCCCGTCGAAGAAGTCGCCGAGGATCAAGGAGGCGAGCAGGAACAGCACCCCGAACGAGCCAATGATCAGGAATACGGTCATCCAGGCACCAATCTCGACGCTCGGCAGAAGATTCGGACAGGCCACGGGCACGTCGGCGCCCGGGTGGCCACGGCGGAGTCTACCGGCGATCAAGGTCGCCAATGGTGACGGTTTCATACCATCCGTCACAGTCCCGATCCTGGGGCGTCACGGGCCGACGTGCGGCCACATCCGTCGGGTCAACGACGCTCGATCAGGTCTCGCGCAGTCGCCGCCCGCGCCACTCCGGCAGACAGATCGCCGCCACGCAGGCCACGGCGAAGGCCACCGAGATCACCACGAAGACCGTCGGCAGCCCGCCCCGGGCGAAGAGGAGCGGGACGACCAGCGGCGCGATGATCGAGGCCAGCCGCCCGAAGGCGGCTGCAGACCCGGCCCCGGTGCCACGGATCGTGGTCGGATAGATCTCCGGGGTCACCGCATAGAGCGCACCCCAGGCGCCGAGGTTGAAGAAGGACAGCAGGCAACCGGTCACCAGCACCATCGTCTCGCTGGTCGCCAGGCCGAAGCTGACCGCCGAGACCGCCGAGCCGAGCAGGAAGGTCGCCAGCGTCGCGCGACGGCCCCACTTCTCGATCAGGAAGGCCGAGACTGCGTAACCGGGGATCTGGGCCAGTGTGATGATCAGGGTGAACCCGAACGAGCGCACCATCGGGAAGCCGGCGTTGACCAGCAGGGTCGGCATCCAGGTGAAGGCGCCGTAGTAGGCGAAGTTCACGCCGAACCACACGGCCCACAGGGCCACCGTGCGTGCTGCGTGGTCCCGGGTCCACAGGCCGGCGAAGCCGGTCGGGGCAGCCTCGTCGACCTCCTCGGGAGCGTCGGCCGGTGCTGCGGTGTCGGTACGGAACAGGGCCGGCTCGCGGGTGGTCGCCGCGGAGGACTCCTCGAAGGACTGGACGATCTCCTCGGCCTCGTCGTGGCGGCCCTTGCTCTCCAGGAACCGCACCGACTCGGGCAGGCCACGCCGGATGACGATCGCATAGAACGCCGGGATCGCGCCGAGGGCGAAGGCCCACCGCCACCCACTGGGCAGGGCCGGTACCAGGAAGAAGGCGACCACGGCCGCAAGCACCCAGCCCAGCGCCCAGAAGGCCTCCAGCAGCACGATGATCCGACCGCGGATCGGCGCCGGGGAGAACTCGCTGACCAGGGTGGAGGCCACCGGCAGCTCCGCTCCCAGGCCGATCCCGACCAGCAGCCGCAGCCCCGACAACACGATCACCGCGGTCCACACGCTGACACCACCACCGGGCGCCGGAGTCAGCGCGGACAGGCCGGTGGCGACGCCGTACACCACCAGGGTGAGGGCGAAGACCGTACGACGTCCGATCCGGTCGGCCAGGGCGCCACCGACGCTGGCCCCCAGGGCCATGCCGAGGAAGCCGGAGGAGGCGATGATCGAGGCCTGGGTGGTGTCGAGCTGCCACTGGGTGATCAGCGCGGTCAGGATGAACGAGATCAGCCCGACATCCATCGCATCGAGGGCCCAGCCGACGCCGGAGCCGGCGAGGAGTTTGCCGTGCCGCCGGGAGAACTTCACCCGGTCGAGTCGTTGCAGCCGAGTGGGGGCGGTGGCGCTCATGCGCGGGACACTACTCCGCTCGCCGGGGTGGTCGTGGTCACCGTACGGCCCGTGGTCACCATGGCTGCCCACCGCGCGGAACTCCCCCGCGACCGCAGTCGAGTCGCTAGGGTCGAGCCATGCGACCCATGGCCTGGCTGTTCAGTGCGGTACTCGTGGTGGGACTGCTCGGTGCGTTGAGCCCGGCATCACCGGCGGCGGCAGCCGGACCGGTGACGACCACCACGCTCAGCTCGGCCACGAACATCGCTCCCGGTGACAAGGTCACCGTCCTGGAGCGCAGCTTCACCCTGGCCGCCGGGGAGTCACGCCATCTGCGGGCCCGGATCGACACCACCAGCAGCACCGACGCGGTGGTGGCCCTGACCCTGTCGATCACCTGTGTCGACGCTTCCGGGGCCGAGGTCGACAAGGGCCGCGCCACCGCCCGCAACCACGAGGGCCGGAACGCCCCGTACAAGATCCCCGGTCGCCTCCCGATCTACGCCGATGCCCTGCTGACCGCACCCGCGGCCGGCAGCTACACCTGTGCGATGCAGGCCTGGACCGCGTCCAATGCGACCAGCGACTACCACCTGACCGCGGTCGCCGGCGACACCTGGCTGCAGAGCAGTGACACCGATCAGGTGGGCGCCTACCAGTGGACCAACCCGGCCTGTGACAGCCAGGGCACCTTGGCGAGCTGCACCTACCTGGGCGCCGGCAGCGACCGGGAGTGGCTGTTCTACTCCGACGGCACCCCGCGCCACGTCTGGACCGCCCGCTCGAGCGCGACCGCGGTCGATGTGGCCGCCTCGTACACCCTGACCACCTGCCCCCAGGGCACGGCCTCCTGCCAGAACGCGGCGATCGCGCCGTACCAGAAGCCGCGTGGCATCGTCACCGTGGTCGATGCGACGCTGCAGCTCATCCAGCTCGATGCGACCGGCCACACCTGCCACACCACCACGGTCACCACCACGGGCCGGATCACCGACGGCGCCCACCACTACGCGTACACCCAGTCGCTGAGCTCGGTCCCGATCCGCTCCGACTGCGGCAGCCGTGACTTCCTGGTCCGGGTGCAGCTCGACCACGTCTCCGGCCAGCCGGTCAAGATCGACGGGCAGCAGAGCGTCGCACTGTCCACCGCGATCATCAAGAACCGCTGACGTTCGGCCCCTCGACGGGCTCGGGGACCGGGATCCGGGCGGTCCGCATGGCAGCGGTGAGGACCGCAAGCCGCGGTGCTGGAACGCAAGGCGCTGGGGATGGGCAGTCCCACCTCAGCGACGGTGGACCCACACGAGCCTGTGCGGACCTCGGCGTCAGAGGATGCCGTGGGCGTCGAGGACCCAGCGGACCGGGTCGAGGCAGCGGAACGAGGCGATGCCGCGCTTGTGGATGCGTTCACCCTCGGCGGCTTCCCCCAAGGCCGAGACCGCGAAGAACCGGTACGGCAGGTTGTTGCCGGTGTGGGGACGGGTGACGGTGGTGATCAGGCCCTGGGCACCGAGTCGGGTCAGCAGTGACTGCACCTCGAAGTGGAGCAGGTTGCCGTCCACCGCGTCATAGCGCGGGGAGTACATCCCCGGGTCCCGCATGAAGCCGGCGCCAGTGTTGGACATGATCTTCGACCACGGCCCACCCTTGACCTTGCGCAGCAACTGCATCGTGTCGAACTTCGACAGGATGATCGCGATCTTGGGCTGGCCCGATCCGATCAGGCGCATCAGGTTCTCCAGCACGACCTGCGGATCACCGCCCTCGTGCAACTGGGCCGAGACCAGGTCGGGCAGCTGCCCGGCGATGCTCGGCACCTGGGTCGGGTCGAACATCGAGAAGATCGCGTCGGCATGGGCGAAGAAGGACAGGTGCTGGGCGTTGGCCACCGAGCGCTCCAGGTCCTCACCGGCGACGTCGCGCAGCACCAGGAAGCGACGCTTGCCCCCGAACACCCCCAGCGACA
Source organism: Candidatus Avipropionibacterium avicola (assembly GCA_018715445.1). Taxonomy (GTDB): domain Bacteria; phylum Actinomycetota; class Actinomycetes; order Propionibacteriales; family Propionibacteriaceae; genus Avipropionibacterium; species Avipropionibacterium avicola. The sequence continues at coordinate 8,845 of DVLP01000274.1, forward strand.
GGATGAGCGGCTCGCGTTGGTACGAGTCGCTCAGGGTCGCGACCGGGGTGGGCTGGATGATGCCGCGCTTCTCGTACAGCGCCTTCTCGTAGACGTTCTGGTAGGTCGCCCGGCCACGCTCGGTGGCGAAGATCAGCGAGCCGCCCATCTTCTCCACCAGGCGTTCCAACTGCTTGATCATGACGCCGAGGTAGACGCTCTTGCCGGTGGCGCGGGCCCCGGCCATCGCGACACAGACTGCCTCGCCCTGACGCCACCCCGGCGGCAGCTCGTAGTGACAGGTGGGACACACCGGACGCATCGGCTGGCGGCACTCCGGGCAGGCCAGGTTGACCGGCGGATTCCAGTCCGGCTGGTCGGGCGGCCGGTTGAGCTTGACGATCCGGCGGGAGTGGGTCTGCACCCCGGTGAAGCGGGTCGCGACCAGGTCCGGCTTCAGCTCACAGGACTGGTTGACGCACCGCCAGGCGTGCAGGTCAGGGGTGATCGCGTGGAAGCAGTGCGGGCACTTGGTCACGCCGAGACCCCCTGCTGGTCTCGGAAGGACGCCACCAAGGAGGTCACGATCTGACGTACGGCTTCGCGGTCGTCACCGAAGGTGGGCGGCTGCCCGGCCGCCTCGGCCAGTCCGACGACGGTGGTGGACAGTCCCTGCCCGATCCCGACCTCCTGGACCGAGTACGGCACCAGGCACAGCAGCTCGACCCCCTCGGCCCCGGCGAGGCGGGCGGCATCGGCCGGCACCCCGTCGGTCACCAACCATCGACGGATCCGGCCCTGGGCCGGCTCGGTGCCCGGCGGGATGTCCAGCACAGTGGCCGCTCGGAACCCGGTGGCCAGACCGAGGTCGCCACACTGCTGCGCCACCTCTGCCGCGAACCGCTCCGGCGGCGCCGGCGGCAACCACCGGGGCTGGTCGGTGGCCAGGCAGGCCCGCAGGTGCGAGTCCTGGGCGCGACCCACGACCCGGTGGATGCCGGCGAGGATGTCGAGGACCTGGGCGACGCTGCCGTCGCGGTGCAGCGGCAGCATCGAGGCCGACAGGTCGACGCCGACCAGGGAGGTGACGGCCTCACTGGGAGGCAGCTGATCGGTGCCGAGCAGTTCCCGGGCGGCGTCGCGAGCACGTTCGGCGACCGGCGGGAGTGGCTCCTCCGCCGCGGCCGGTCCGAGCACGGTGACCCGGATCCGATCACCCTCGGGCTCGAGCACCACGACGTCACGTTGGCGCAGGCCGGACACGTCGAGCCCGTTGAGCACACCACGATCGGGGTCGAGGTCCTGGCGCGATTCGTACCCGATGGTCAGGTTGAGCACCGAGCCGGGGCCGAATCGCTCGACATCGGCCGGCAGCGCCCGGACCGTCACCGCTTCGTGGACCTGGGGCACGACCATCAGGCCAGCGGTCGGCGTGATGCTGCGGACCGGGCCGGAGGCCCCCATCGCTTCCAGCCGGACCGCGCCGGCGCGGCCGGCCTGCAGCCTCACCGAGACCGGATGGTTCGGCAGCGTGATCGACTTTCCACCCTCAAGCACATAGGTGGGCATGAGCACTGCTCCCCTCGACTGGACTGACCATCAACACAACCGCGCGCCCCATTCTCTCCCGCGTCCTGACCCTGCGAGTCATTGGCCACCTCGGAACAGTCCTCGCCGGCGCGACTCGTCGGCACCGAGCACGTCGCCGACCCACTCACCCACCAGACGATCGACGGTACGGGAGTCCTCACCGGATCTCTGGACGGCCTCCCGCGCCCAGCGGGTGACCTCCTTGCGGTCCGGTTCGTCGCCCAGGGCCGAGTGCAGCGCCTCGCGCAGCACCGGCTGGCCGTCGGGCCCACTCATCCGGTCCAACCATCGGGGTCGCGCCGCCGCCCCGGCGGGCTCGAGGTCGAAGCGCGGGTCCGCGGCAGCGATCCGCCCGACCAACTCCGCCGGGTCGAGAGTGGACAGGTGCGAGGCGAGGTCGGCGACGAACCCGGCATCGGTCGACAGGTCGTGGTCGGTGAACAGGGCGCGCAGCGACTCCAGGCGTTGTTCGGTGCCGAGGTCGGCGACCAGTCCGGGGTCGGCCACGGCCAGCGCCACGGCCAGTTGGACGTCACGAGCTGCCGACGGGGCGAACGGGACCCGCGGGGTAGCCATCTGGCCCGCTGCCGCCCCGTTGATCGCGGCCACCACCGCGCCGGCCCGGTGCTCCAACCGGACCCAGCCGTCCGGCAGGGACCGCAGCTGGGCCACTGCGGCCACCACGGAGTGGGCCGGTTGCCCGGACTGCCATCCGGTGCCACCGAACCAGGCGCAGATCTGCTCGAACAGGGGGGTCGACTCCTCGGTGGCCTTCAGGGTCGCCAGCCAGGCATCCGGGGGGATGCGGTCCTCGAAGAGTCCTTGCAGCACGGAGAGTTGCTCGACCGGCCACACCAGGTCGTCGAACAGCTCGGCCTTCAACGGATCGGAGTCCTCGGCGAGCGCCAGCCAACCGACCAGCCCGAGCTCCGCAGCGTCGCCGGCCCGCCACCGGCGCACGGCGAGCTCGCCACGCAGCCGTCGGGTCGTGGTGAGGTCGCGGTCCGACGGCACGGTGGGTGCTGTGGCGGGATCAAGGACCCACTCGAGCAGTTCGGCGGGCAGCCGTGAGCCGGGCGTCGCCCCGGCCCACTCGTCGACCCGATGCTCCATGGCCGTGGTCACGAGCCCTCGTGCCGTCGTACCGATCGGTCCGACGGCGGTGACCAGACCGTGGGTGTCCCGCGACAGTTCGGTGAAGACGACCTGGTCGGCGACCTCCTGCAGGTTTGCGGTCGCCTGCTCGTCGTCGATGCCGAGCCCGGCCAACAGGTCGGCCAGGCGCAAACTCGCCACGGCGACGGTACGGGGATCGGCCTCGGCCATGTCGCGCAGGTCGGTCGCCATCGTGCGAGCCCGCTCGACCAGCTCCTGGTCGACGACCGGTGCCGTGCCGGACGGGAGCGGGACCGGCTCGGGTCGGGTCAGCCACTCGACGTCACCGATGGCGCGATGGGCGTAGAGGCGCGTGGCGATCGGGCTGGCGGTCCCGGAGCAGACCCGCCAGGCATCGGCGGTGGTGCTGCCCAGATGGTCCTGGATCAGCTCGGTCACCTCGGCCGCGGCCTGGGGATCCTCCAGCACCCCGGCCGGTGCTCCGGAGGCAAGGATCGTCGCTGCGTCGCCGAGGGCGTCGGGGTGACGATCACGGTGGCGCGCGACGGCCAGGGCCAGCGACCACAGCGGATCGGGCCCGTCACCCGGTTCGGGCGCGTTGTCGGTCGAGCCGGCCGCAGCGATCCGGTCGGCCTCCCGCAGGGTCTCGACGGCACGCTCGGGGTCGGCCAGCACCGCGGTGACCAGACCGCACCACGGCGTCACCGGCACTTCGTCGCCGCTGGCCGTGCGGTGGGCGCCACCGGTGTCACCGATCTGGACGACCTCGGTCTCGTCGATCACGACACAGCCGAGGGCGGATCTCTCACCGACGACCGCGTCCTGGTCGGAGGTCGGGACACAGGCCAGCCGGACCTGGTGGGCGAACGCGGAGGCCAACCCGTGGGGCCGCTCCAGGGTCGAGAAGAACAGGTCGCGGCTCTGCTCGGGCGCCATCATCCGACTGACGGCGGCGATCCACTGGGCGGCGCGGTCGACATCGTTGACCACCAGCACGACCGGGGGCCCGCTGGCCATGGCGCGGGCACAGGCATCGAGCAGGACGGTGAAGGTCGTCAACCGCCAGTGCTGCGGGTCGGTCAGGAAGGAGACCAGTTGTCCGGTCGACCAGCCCCGCGTCGGACGTGGGAGTTGGTCGGGCAGGTCGGTCGCGCGTACTTCGTCGGCGCCGAAGGGGGTCCGCCAGTCGGAGCTGCGCCACAGCTGGATCGGACGGCCGAACCCCTGATCCCCGTCGGGGCTGTGGCGGTCACGGTCCAGCAGGACATGGGCGAAGACGTTGCCCGGTCGTCCGGAGGCATCGGTCCCGGCCGGGGCGGTGTGCCACAGCGCCGAGGCCTGCTCCCCGAGCGGGGCGTGGAGCAGTCGGCGCGGGAACGCGGCGATGTCCTCCGCCGTGGGGAAGGACGGCAGCTCCGTGCCGCTGTCGAACTGGGTCTGCACGGCGTCGCGCAGCAGCGCGGTCTCGGCCTCGTCGAGGTCGCCGAGGACCTGCTTGACCTGCCAGCCGCCACGTTCACCCGGCCGGTCGAAGGAGGTGTAGCTCAGCTGTGCGTGGCGCGACACCCCGGCGCCCGCCGGTCGTACCCCGGGACCCGTCGGCGCCGTGTTGGTCGTGGGGCCACCGGGTGACTCAGCCGGCTCCCAGCCGAACCCGTCGACCTCCACACCGTACTGCCCGGCCCCGTACTGATCAGCCCCGTACTGATCGGTTCCGTACTGATCGGTCCCGAACTGGTCAGCCCCGTACTGCCCCGCGCCGTACTGGTCAGCCCCGTACTGGTCGACGCCGTACTGGTCGACGCCGTACTGGTCGACGCCGTACTGCTCGGTCGCATACTGGTCGGCCCCGAACTGGCCGGCTGCAGGCTGGTCAGCACCGTACGACTCGGTCGCAGAGCGAGGATCTGGTTGCGCCGGGGAGGGCGACGGCTGTGCCTGGTCGTGCGGAGTCAGTCCGTACGGATCGCCCGTGCTCGTCGGTCCAGCCGCGGCCGCGCCGCCGGCGATCGGCGCACTGCTGGCCGACTGGCCCAGGGCGGGCCCGGACGGTTGCGTCGCAGGGTCGCTGCCCAATCCGGGATCGGGCGGCAACTGGTAGTCGGTGGGCACTCCGTACGGGTCGCCGCCAGGTGCAGCCGAGCCGGCAGAGGTCGGCGGTCCCTGCGGTGGCGTCTGGTAGTCCGCCGCCTGCGGTTGGGTCGGTCCGGGTGGTTGGCCCGCCCCGTACCCCGGATCCTGGTACGCCGCAGCCCCGTGCTGCTGGCCGGTCGCGTACGACTGGCCACCCCCGTACTGATTGGACCCGTACTGATCGGACCCGTATGACTGAGCGGTCCCGTAGGAATGATCGGACCCGTAGGTCGGCGCGACCGGGGCGATCGACTCGTGGCTGGCCTGCTCGAACACACCACCGTCCGGAGCCGGATAGGCGTCGTAGGGGAGCTGGCCCTCCGGGTACCCCTCGACGGGGCTCGGGGGGCGTGGGGCCCCGGAGCTCGGGTACGGGGTTCCGTCGCTCTGGGGGCGTGGTGTCCCGGGGCTCGGGTGAGAAGCCTCGCGGTTCGGGTCGTGGGGGTCCACGGGTGGTTGGGTCATGATGCTCAACCCCGCATGATCAGCTGGGTGACGTCCGGGTCGAGCAGCGCCACCGTCTGCAACCGCTCCGGCTCCAGGTCGAGGAAGAGTCGGATGAAGCCGGGCCCGGGCGGCATCGCCTGCCACACCTGCTGCGACCACTCGGGGGTCAGCTTGTCCGGCACGAACCGACGCACCGGCTGCATCGGCGTGCCGTTGTCGAGCACGACGTCGACTGGTGATCCGTCGCTGACCTCCAACGGGAAACGGTCCGGGTTGTGCACCACGATGAACGGCGGCGCGGGTGACAGCTCGCGCTCGGAACGGATCCGGATCTGGACGCCGGGTGCACCACGGCCGAGCAGGCCGCGCCGCTGCTCGACGGCGTAGGACAACCGCAGCAGCCCCGGATAGTCGACCGAGGTCGGTTTGCTCTCGATGCGCTCACCGGCACTGTAGGAGACCCCGACCATGTGCAGCGAGCACCCAAGGCTGGGCAGCGGATTGGCGAAGTGGATCCCGCCGAGTCGTTCGTAGTCCTTGGCCGAGATGTCGACCCGGTTGCGCCGATCCACGACCTCTTCGGCCGGTTGCCCCTTGGCTCCCATGAACACCGACACCTCGGCCGCGCCCTGGGGCCAGCCGAACTTCAACACCTGGGTGTGGGTCCGCTCCACCACGACCGGGTCGCTGACCCGAGGGGTCCGTACGGCCGGGATGTGGCGACCCACCTGGACCTTGCCGTCCAGCACGGTGACCGGGGTGAAGTAGGTGCGGACCCAGCCCCTCGGCCACGGCACATTGCGCATCGCGGCCCGTTCGCCGTCCCAGACGATCGGATGGACCTGCCGGTTCTCGTCGGCCAGTCCCATCCGGGGCAGGGCAGCCTCGGGCTGGGCCTCGGCATCGCTACCGGCCACCGGTGGTCGTTCGGTACGGAAGATGAGCACGTTGCCGGCGGCCGGTTTGGTCCAGGTGAGGTCGAACTCGGCACCGTGGGCGCCGTCGTCGAGGGCGATCTCCAGGTCGGTGACCGGCTCGAGGACCGCCGAGACGATCAGCTGCCGGGTGGTCGGCGCCGAGAGCCGACGGACCCCGTCGTACTCGGCCTCGCAGAAGAACTGGTAGACGTAGCGGCGACCTCTGTCGGCGTCGTTGTCGACGAAACCGCCGAGGTTGTCCTGCTTGTCGAGGATCTGGAAGGTCGGATCACCCAACCCGGACTGGGCTCGCTCGATCGGCACCCGGAAGATCTGCACCTTCTTGATGCCGGGGAAGGCCGACCACTGCCCGATCACCCGCCCCTCGTCCTCACGCAGGTCGATGCCGCTGAGCGGGGCGACGACCGGGAGCTGGGCATGCAGGATTGGCTGGCTGGCCTTGGCATCCTCGACATTGCTGCCGGAGTTGCGCCACACCTGGAGATGCCGGATCGCCGAGCGGAAGGCCCGGTCGTCGATGCAGGTCGTCTCACCGGTGATCGCGACGAAATCAGCGTTCTGCGGGTCGTACGGGGAGTAGTCGTCACCGGAGACGATCCGATAGATCGTGTGGCCGTACTCCTCCTGCGGAGGGCTCCACCGCAGACGCAGTCCTCCCCCGGGCGCCGAGGCGGCCTGGATCCGTCCCGGCTCACCGCCCGGCTCCGAGAAGTCGAGCGGGGCAAAGGTGTCCCACTCGACGGCAAGCCGCGCCTGACGCTGCTCGTCGGTCTCCTTGGGCGCCGGCGCCGTGGGACCGGCGGACTGCCCCGATCCCTGGGCGCCACCGGTACGGCCACCACCGGGCCGGGCAGAGGCCTCCGACTCCGGAGCGAGCGCCGAGGCCGCGCTCGCCGGACCAGCCGACCCGTACGAGACCGCCGATCCGTACGAGGCGGCCGAGCCCTGCTGGCCGGCCGAGGGCTGGGGGGCCGCCGAGGCAGGGGCGCCGCCGGGGGCTGACGGGTGCGCCTGGGGCGGCGCGGATGGTTGGGCCGGCGGGCCGCCTGGCCGCTGGGGTGCGCCTGCCTGTTGGGGTGCGGTCTGCTGAGGTGCGGTCTGCTGAGGTCCGGGCGCACGCCGGGGTCCGGCCTGGTGGGGTGGTTGGCCCTGGACGACGGGA
>DVLP01000275.1 GCA_018715445.1 Candidatus Avipropionibacterium avicola
AGATGATCACGACGTTGTCGTTCTTGTCGCGCATCAACTCCAGCTCGAACTCCTTCCAGCCAAGGATCGACTCCTCGATCAGGACCTCGGCGGTCGGGCTGGCGGACAGGCCGGCGCCGGCGATGCGGCGCAGCTCCTCCTCGTTGTGGGCGAAGCCGGAACCCACTCCACCCATGGTGAAGGAGGGCCGGACGACCAGCGGGTAGCCGAGCTGATCGGCCGCACCGAGGACGTCGTCGATGCTGTGGCAGATCACCGAACGGGCGACCTCGGCCGGGCCGCCCTCGAGGCCGGTCAGGCCTTCGACCACGGCCTTGAACTGTTCGCGGTTCTCGCCGCGCTGGATGGCCTCGACCGAGGCACCGATGAGCTCGACGCCGTACTTGTCAAGGACACCGGACTCGTGGAGCGAGATCGCGGTGTTGAGGGCGGTCTGCCCGCCGAGGGTGGCCAGCAGGGCGTCGGGACGCTCCTTGGCGATCACCTTCTCGACGAACTCCGGAGTGATCGGCTCGACATAGGTGGCGTCGGCGAACTCCGGGTCAGTCATGATGGTGGCCGGGTTGGAGTTGACCAGGACGACCCGGAACCCCTCCTCCTTGAGTACCCGGCAGGCCTGGGTGCCGGAGTAGTCGAACTCACAGGCCTGTCCGATCACGATCGGCCCGGAGCCGATCACCAGGACACTGGCGATGTCGTCGCGGCGAGGCATCAGCGGGCTCCTTCCGCGTCGAGCTGGCCGGCCATGAGATCGATGAACCGGTCGAACAGGTAGGTGGCGTCGTGGGGGCCGGCTGCGGCCTCCGGGTGGTACTGCACGGAGAACGCGACGACCTTGCCGTCACGGATCAGCTCCAGGCCTTCGACCACCTGGTCGTTGAGGCAGACATGGCTGACCCGGGCCGTGCCGTACGGGGTCTCGACCTCACGGTCCAACGGGGCCTCGATGGCGAACCCGTGGTTGTGGGCGGTGATCTCCACCTTGCGGGTGGACAGGTCCATCACCGGCTGGTTGCCGCCGCGGTGACCGTACTTGAGCTTGTAGGTGCCGAAGCCGAGGGCCCGGCCGAACATCTGGTGCCCGAAGCAGATCCCGAAGACGGGGAGCTTGGCCTCCAGCACCTCACGCATCAAGGTGGTGGTGTCGTCGGCGGTCGACGGGTCGCCCGGACCGTTGGAGAAGAACACCCCGTCGACACCGATCTCGGCGATCTCGGCGGCAGTGGTGCTGGCCGGCAGCAGGTGGACCTCGATCCCCCGCTCGGTCATCCGGTACGGCGTACGGGCCTTGATCCCCAGGTCGATGGCCGCCACGGTGAAGCGCTTCTCGGTGGTGGCCTGGTAGACCTTCGCCTCGGAGGTGGTGACCTCGGCGGTCAGGTTGCGACCGGCCATCGTCGGCTGCTGCAGGACCCGCTCCAGCAGGCGCTGCGGATCGTTCTCCTCGGTCGAGATGCCGACCCGCATCGCCCCGCGCTCGCGCAGGTGGCGGGTCAGCGCCCGGGTGTCGACCCCGGAGATGCCGACCACACCGGCCTCGGCCAGCGCCTCGGGCAGGCTGGTCCGCGACCGCCAGTTGGACGGGACCCGGGCCAGGTCACGCACCACGTGACCCGCAACCCAGATGCGATCCGACTCGGCGTCCTCGTCGTTCCACCCGGTGTTGCCGATGTGGGGGGTGGTGCTGACCACCACCTGTGCACAGCAACTCGGATCGGTCAGGATCTCCTGGTAGCCGGTCATCGCGGTCGAGAAGACGGCTTCTCCGAAGGTCTCCCCGGTCGCTCCGTAGGACTCGCCCCAGAAGTGGCGTCCGTCCTCGAGGACCAGCAGGGCTGGCGTGAAGGAAGCCCCACCGGAAGGATTCGGTGGGGTGGTGGGATCAGTGGGCATGACCGTCCTTTCCTGCCTCACGGGACAGGGTTTAAAGGTTGGCAAATCGGTTCAATCTAGCACGCGGACCAGGGGTGTTCGCGCCCCGTGTCGGGGTGTGTGCTTGGGCACTGGTGCTCGGCCGCCTAAGGTTCTGCTGTGGCCGTCCGATCGTCCGCCCGGTGTCACCGGGCCCCGCGACTGGTGGCGGGGCTGTTGGCGATCCTGGTGCTGGCACTGGGTGGTGCCTGCGACGGTCCGCCGCGGATCACTTTCGACCCCGCCGGCCCGGAGATCACCGCGTCGCGGGCCGAGGCGCGTCTGGCCAATGCCGATGCCCTGGCCCGGCTCACCGACGGCACCGTGACCGATGCCTCGGCCCGGATCGACAGCTGCGTCCGCGGTGCCGACACCTGGACCAACCGCGACGAGTGGAGCCTGCGGTGCTTCTATCGCAGCGCGACCGCCTACCGGGCCGACGACATCACCACGGCCGCGCAACGGCTCGGGCAGGGCCTGACCTCGTTGGGATGCGAGGACCCCGACCGGCTCACGCGCCTGCTCGCCCAGTGGGAGAGCGTCAACCCCGGTGAGCCCGGACCGGGGACGTCAGGCTTCCGTCCCGGGGTGGTGCCCGACCAGGTGCTGAGCTGCGGTGGGCTGGAGGTCTGGACCCGGATCAGCAGTGCCGACGATCCCCTGCTCGACATGGTCGCGGTCGCCGCGGCCAACACCCAGGACCCGGTCGTGGTCTCCACGCGTGCCTTCAGCGCGGACGAGATCACCGAGCTCGGTACGGCCGACCGTGGTGCGGTCGTGGTCTTCGTCACCGTCGTCTCGCTCTACCACGAGGAGCTGCGATGAGGTCGGCGGTGGTACGCAGGCTGTGGGCCACGGCGCTGCTGGCTGCGGTGCTCGTGGTGGCCGGGTGCACGCCCGCCGCACGCAGCGAACTCCCCCGTGAGCTGCGCGGGCCCGAGGTCAACTCGGCCCGGCAGAAGGCGATCGGTGCCGCCGACGAGGACCTGCGTCGACTCACCGGTTCGGCTCCGCTGAAGGCCAACCTGGACGGTTGCCGGGACCTGCGGCCGCGCCATGCCGGCATCAGCTGGCGCTGCGCCGTGGTGCGGACCGCGACCGTGAGCAATGCCGACGCGGTCGCCGGGCTCGACGACCAGCACGCCCGGTTGCTGGACCACGGCTGCGCGGCCTTCCCCGGTCTGGCCACCACCCGTGACCGACTCGCCAGCGGGATCGCGGTGGCCGAGCTCGCCGAGGTGACCTACCACTGCCCCGACTCGACGATCGTGTCGGTCCGGTTCTCCGAACCCCATGACGACGACCTGGCGGCCAAGCTCGACCTGACCACCCTCGCCCACGGACCAGGGGCGGCCAATGTGGTCTCCAGCCAGCCGGTCGCCCGGGCCAACCTCGACCGGCTGTCCGACGACCGCAGCCAACGCCTGATCATGGTGGTGTCAGTGGTGCGCAGCTACTGGTCGACGCCGGCGGAGTAGGCCCCTCGACGGGCTCGGGGGTCGTGTGGGTCGGGCTCGGGGGTCAGTCTTCGCCGAGGACGCTGCCGAGGACGCCGTTGACGAACTTCGGGGAGTCGTCGGTGGACAGGTCCTCCACCAGAGAGACGGCTTCGGCCACGGCGACCTTCGGGGGCACCTCGGTCCAGCCGATCTCGTACACCGCCATCCGCAGGACGGCGCGGTCGACCCGCGGGATCCGGGGAAGCGTCCAGCCGGAGGCGAGGTGTTCGCCGATCCGGCGGTCGATCTCGACGCGGTGCTCACAGATGCCGCGGACCAGGTCGGCGGTGAACTCGCGGACCGGAGGATCGGCGTCCTCGGTGCGGACGTTCAGCGTCGACAGCGGGTCGAGGCCACGCAGCTCGGACTCGAAGAGGATGTCGACCGCACGCTTGCGCGCCTTGGTCCGGGTGGCGCGTTTGGAGTGACCGGGACGGGTCGGTGAGGCCACCTCAGCCACCGATGCGTCCGAGGTACTCCCCGGAGCGGGTGTCGACCTTGACCTTCTCGCCGGTGGTCAGGAACAGCGGGACCTGGATCTGCAGCCCGGTCTCCAGGGTGGCCGGCTTGGTGCCACCGGTGGACCGGTCGCCCTGCAGGCCCGGCTCGGTGTAGGTGACCACCAGCTCGACCGAGGCCGGCAGGTCGATGAACAACGGGTTGCCCTCGTGCAGCGAGACGGTCGCGGTCTGCTCCTCGAGCAGGTAGTTCTTGGCGTCGCCGACCACCTCGTCCGAGATCGAGATCTGGTCGTAGGTCCCGGTGTCCATGAAGACGAAGCCGGCGCCGTCGTGGTAGAGGTACTGCATCTCACGACGATCGACGGTGGCGGTGTCGACCTTGGTGTCGGAGTTGAAGGTCTTGTCGACGATCTTGCCCGAGAGGACGTTCTTCAGCTTGCTGCGGACCACGGTGTTGCCCTTGCCGGGCTTGTGGTGCTGGAACCACAGCACCTGCCACAGCTGACCGTCGAGGTCGAGCACCATTCCGTTCTTGAGGTCATTGGTCGAGGCCACTGGAGGTTCCCTTCACATGGTTCAGATCGCGAGCCCGTCACAGGGCCGTGCAGAGTGTAGCAACGTGGGCCGGAACGGGCTCAGCCGCGCGAGCTGCGGCGCCGCTGGACGACCAGCACGACGGCGAATCCGGCAACCACCACGACACCGATCCCGACCAGCCACGGCCACTGGCCGGACACGTCGGCCCGGTCGGGCTCGACCCGGGCGGGGGCCTGGTCGTCGGCGGGCCACGGTTCGGCCTTCGACTCTCCGTCGCGGCTCACCTCGAACTCGATCACCCCGGTCGAGACGTGACCGTCACCGAAGTTGACCTGGTAGCCGGCGCGGTAGCGTCCCTCCGCCAGCCCCTCGGCCTCGGCCGACTCCGGGGTCAGCGTCACGGTGGTGTCCTCGGCGCTGAAGACCGGATCGGCCAGGGCGAGGTCGGTGCCGTCGGCGCGGCGCAGGGTGAAGGTCGCGGTCTCGGTGTCGATGCCGTCGACGAACTCGATCGTCACCTCCGAGACCTCGGTGACCACGCTGTGCTGCTCGGGGGTGGAGCTGTGCACCGCCTCGACGTGCGCTCCGGCCGGCGCGCTCGCCCAGCCGGTCACCAGTCCGGCCAGCAGCAGGGGCAGCAGGGTCCGCCGTACGAGGCGGCCCAACCAACGGTGGGACACGGACGTGGTGCTCATCGCAACAATCCTTCTCCGAGAAAGCCGTCCGGGCCACACCCGGGCGGGAGGGCGAACACGGCCGATCCGATCGGCACGGTCCACTCGTTCAGCAGGTCCTGTTGGGCCAGCCGGCCCTGCACCGGCAGGTACTGCCGGGTGAGGTTGGCCTGGTAGGCCGCGAACAGCAGCCCCAGGTCAGCGGTGCCGTCCTCGGCCACTCCCTCATCGTAGTTGTAGGAGCGACGCAGGAATCGGTCACCACGGTCGGTGTGGGCAGCACGGGCGATGTGGGAGAACTTCGGGATCACCGGCAGCCCGGAGTGGTCGGTGGCATTGAGGTCGGGCTGGTCGTGCTCCTGTTGACCGGTCAGCGGCGCCCCGGTGGCGATGCGACGCCCGACCGCCAGCTCCTGACCGTGCGGGTCGAGCTCGTCCCAGGTCTCCATCAACATGGCGATCCGTCGCAGCACCAGCATGGTGCCCCCGGCGAACCAGTCCACCCCGGCGTCACGATCGGCCCACACGACGGTGGCGAAGTCGTCGGTGCCCGAGCGTGGGTTGACCGTCCCGTCGATCTGGCCCATCAGGTTGCGCGGTGTCGGGGAGTCCGGGGTGCTCATGGGGGTGCTGAAACCGCGCTGCACCCAGCGCGGCGTGGTGAACGCCCGTACCGTCTTCGAGAGTTGGCGCACCGCATGGGAGACGACCAGGGCGTCGTCGCCACAGACCTGCAACAGCAGGTCTCCCCCACTCCAGCGCCGCTGCAGCTGGTCGATCTCGTACGAAGGCAGGTCCGCGAAGCCGGTCGGGACCCGGTCCTGCAGGCCCAGCCGCTCGAACCAGCCCGGGCCGAAGCCGACGGTGACGGTGAGCCGTGACGGGGTGCGGGCCAGCTCGGGCTCCTGATCGTTGACGGCCGGCTCGGCGCGACACAGCCGTGCCGCGTCATCGCTGACCAGGCGCATCAGTCGCGTCGCAGCCGCCAGATCCACACCGTCACGCAGATCGTGGGCGGTGAAGACACCATGGGCCTGCAACGGCGTCTCGACACCACCCTGATGGGCTCCGTGGAACGGGATCAGCCGATCGGGTTCGTGCGGGCTCAGGGCTCGGTCGACCGCCACGGTCCCGCCGGCGCCCAGCGCAAGGCCGCCCACGCCGAGGCCGACGCCGAGCAGGCCGCGGCGCCGCACCCGAGGTCCCCCCGAGCTTGAGCCGGTCGTGGTCACGGGTGGTAGCTCTCCTGGGCGTTGGCCATGTCACGGGCCACCGCGGTCAGCGTCAGCTCGTCGCCGGTGGACAGGGTCAGGGTGATGGTGATCTCGGCCCCCGGTTCGAGTGCCTCGGTGAGCCCCATCAACATCAGGTGGAAGCCACCGGGCTCCAGGGTGACCGAGCCGTTGGCCGGGATCGTGATCGCGTCGACCTGCTGCATCACCATGGCCGAGCCGTCCATCGTCATCTCGTGCAACTCGGTGCTCTCGGCGGCGTCGGTGTGCGCGGCGGTGACCTCGATGTCGGACGAGGTGGTGTTGGTCAGGGTGACGAAGGCTGCGGTCATCTCGCCGGCCGGCATGGCCTTCACGTACGGATCGCTCGCGGTGACAGCCTCGCTGGACGGGCTGCAGGCCGCAGCCAGGGCCAGCAGCGCAGTCACGACCAGGGCGGACAGGACGGCAACAGGACGGGCTGTCACCCGACGGACGGCGACAGGCGAGAACGAAGTGGTCACATCCTTGGCAACGACCGCCGACGCGGGCGGGTTCCCGCGGTCGGTTCAGTCGGCCAGGGCCTCGTGCGCGGCCCGCATCGTCTCCTCGTCGGGGCCGGTGAGCATCAGCGGCTGGGCGATGTCGGTCAGGGCGACGAACCGTACGGTGGTGCCGCGGGCCTTCTTGTCCTTGGAGATCAGGGCACGCAGGGACGTCCAGTCACCGTGGTGGGTGATGGGCAGGCCGACCGCGGCCAGGACCGTCCGGTGTCGCTCGGTGAGCTCGGCCGACATCAACCCGAGCCGGTGGGCCAGTTCGGCGATGTAGACCATGCCGATGCTGACCGCCTCGCCATGGCGCACCCGGAAGTTCTCGTGGCGCTCGACGGCGTGACCGTAGGTGTGGCCGTAGTTGAGCAACTCCCTGGCCACCTCACTGCCGACCGAGGTCCGTTCGGTCAGGTCGTTGGCCACCACCTGGGCCTTGACCTCGATGCCGTGGGCGATGGCTCGGGCCAGTTCGGCGGAGTCCCAGCGCAGCAGGGCTGCCGGATCCTGCTCGACGAGGTCGAGGATCCGTGGCTCGGCGATGAAGCCACACTTGATGATCTCGGCGAGGCCGGAGCGCACCTCGGCCAGCGGCAGGTGTTCCAGCAGGGACAGCTCGCAGAGCACGCCCCGCGGTTCGTGGAAGGCGCCGACCAGGTTCTTGCCGTGGGCGGTGTTGATCCCGGTCTTGCCGCCGACGGCGGCATCGACCATCCCCAGCACGGTGGTCGGGACCGAGATGAAGCCGACACCCCGCAGCCAGGAGGCGGCCACGAAACCGGCGAGGTCGGTGGTGGCCCCACCGCCGAAGCCGATCACCAGGTCACTGCGGGTGAAGCCGGCCTCGCCGAGACGGTCCCAGCAGTCGACCAGGACCTCGGCGGTCTTGGCGGCCTCACCGTCGGGCAAGGCGATGGTGAGCAGCTCGGCCCCGGTCGGAGCAAGGGCGTCGCGGATCACCGACACCAGCTCGGTGAGCGAAGCAGGGTGGAGCACGGCGACGCGGGCGGCGCCCTCGACCAGCCCGGCCAGCTCGGTGATCACTCCGGTCCCGATCACCACCTCGTACGGTGCCGTGGCCGAGTCGACCCGGACCCGACGGGTCGCCACGGCCGCACCCGTGGCGGAGCTGGACTCGTGGCTCATCGGGACTCCTCGTCGGTGACGGCGCGACGGGGCCGCACCTGCTCGTCGCTGTGCCACCCGACCTCGGCCAGGGCGCTGACGATCTCGTCGACCACCGGGGCCGGGTCGTCCCCGTCATTGCTGACGGTGACGGTGGCCAAGCCCTGGTAGACCGGGGTCCGTTCGGCCAGCAGCTTCATCAGGGTGCCGCGCACGTTGCCCATCAGCAACGGGCGGGCGGTGTTGAGCCCGGCCCGCTGGATCGCCGTGGCGGCAGTGACCTCCAGCCAGATGACCGGATGTCCGGTGAGGGCAGCGCGGACCTTCGGCGCCATCACCGCTCCCCCTCCCAGCGAGACGACCTGGTGACCGTCGAGTGCCTCGGCGGTGGCCGCAGCCTCCAACCGGCGAAACCCGGACTCGCCGTCCTCGGCGAAAATCTCCGTGATGGAGCGGCCCTGCTGTTGTTCGATCATGCTGTCGACATCGCAGAACCCCAGTCCGAGACGCTCGGCCAACAGAGCACCGACGGTGGACTTGCCCGATCCGGGGGCTCCGATCAGCACGAGCACCCGCGACTCGGCCAGGGCGGCGTGGTCGGTGGCGGCATCGGCCCGTTCGGCGATCACCGAGGTCGCCTCCTCGGGGTCGACCACCTGGGCATGGTCCGGGTCGACCATGTCGGCGTGGGAGGGCTGCAACATGCCGACCGGGTTCTGCCCCAGCATCACCGCGTCGTCGGGACGCAGCATGTTGGGCACCTCGCCGTCGTGGTCGAACGGATCGAAGATGTCATGGGGCTGCTGCTCGTCGGGGCTCATCGTCACGCCTCAGCGGCTCTCGTCGTCCATGGTGACCGCCAGCCCGCGCCGGCGGACGTCCTCGAGGTAGGTCTGCAGGTTGCGCCGGGTCTCGCCGACCGAGTCGCCGCCGAACTTCTCGACCGCGGCATCGGCCAGCACCAGGGCCACCATCGCCTCGGCCACCACACCGGCTGCCGGCACCGCACAGACGTCGGAGCGCTGGTGGTGGGCCACCGCCTCCTCGCCGGTGGCGGTGTCGATGGTGCGCAGGGCTCGCGGCACGGTCGCGATCGGCTTCATCGCTGCCCGGACCCGCAGCACCTCTCCGGTGCTCATGCCGCCTTCGGTGCCGCCGGAGTGGTGGGTCGCCCGGGCCACCCGGCGACGCTCGCCCTCGGAGTCGATGACGATCTCGTCATGGGCCTGACTGCCGCGGATGCGGGCCAGCTCGAACCCGTCGCCGACCTCGACCCCCTTGATGGCCTGGATCCCCATCAGGGCTCCGGCCAGCCGGGCGTCGAGGCGACGGTCACCGTGCACGTGGGAACCGAGGCCCGGAGGCACTCCCCAGGCCAGCACCTCGACGACACCACCGAGGGTGTCACCGGCCTTCTTGCAGTCCTCCACCTCGGTGACCATGGCCGCGGCGGTGTCCGGGTCGAAGCAGCGCAACGGATCGGCGTCGATGGTGTCGCGGTCGGCCAACGTCGGCAGCAGACCGGCCGGGGTCCGCACCGGGCCCAGCTCGACCACGTGGCTGATGATGGTGATCCCGTACGCCTGCTCCAGGAAGTTGGAGGCGACCCGACCGAGCGCCACCCGGGCGGCGGTCTCGCGGGCCGACGCCCGCTCGAGCACCGGACGGGCCTCGTCGAAGTCGTACTTCTGCATCCCGACCAGGTCGGCGTGGCCGGGGCGGGGCCGGGTCAGCGGGGCGTTGCGCGCCAGCTCGGCCAGCTCGGCCTCGTCGACCGGGTCGGCCGACATCACGGTCTCCCACTTGGGCCACTCGGTGTTGCCGATCTGGATCGCCACCGGTCCGCCCAGGGTCTCGCCGTGACGTACGCCGCCGAGCAGGGTGACCTGGTCGGCCTCGAACTTCATCCTGGCGCCGCGGCCGTACCCGAGGCGGCGGCGGGCCAACGACTCGGCGATGTCGTCACTGGTGACGCGTACGTGGGCCGGGATGCCCTCCACCACTGCCGTCAGGGCTTGACCGTGTGATTCGCCTGCTGTGAGCCATCGGACCATGCCGGCAAGTCTCTCACCCCGCCACGACGGCGACGAACCGTGTCCGGGTCGCAGGCGGTGTGTCGACCTCAGCCGGCGCGGGCCGCAAGGGCGGCGCGGCCGGTGGCGACCAGGACGGCCGGGTCGACCCGCTGCCCGGTCATCAGCTCGACCTGCTCCACCGCCTGGTGGGCCAGCAGGTCGAGGCCACTGACCACCGGGACCCCGCGTGCCTCGGCCTGCTGGGCCAGCACGGTCGGCCACGGGTCGTAGAGCACGTCGAAGACCAGCCGGGCTCGTTCGGCCGCCGCCGGGGCCATGGCGTCGGCGGCCCCGGCCGTCACGGTGGAGACGAGCAGGTCGGTGGTGGACAGCTCAGCGCCCCAGCCCAGGATCCGCAGCCGGAGCCCACAGGCCTCGGCCAAGGGTGCCAGCGCCTCGGCCTTGGCCGGGGTCCGGGCGATCACGGTGACCTCCTGGCACCCCAACAGCGCCAGCGAGGCCAGGGTGCTGCGGGTGGTGGCCCCGCTGCCCAGCACCACGGCACGCTCGATCCGGTCCACCCCGGTGGCGCGGATCGCCCCGACCAGACCGCCGACATCGGTGTTGTGCAGTCGGTGCGGCTCACCGTCCCAGCCCAGCACCAGGGTGTTGGCGGCCCCGACCCGGGTGACCAGCTCGTCGGGCTCGCCCAGGTCGAGGGCGACCACCTTCAACGGCATCGTCAGGCTGAGGCCACGCCAGCGTGGGTCCAGCCCGGCCACGAAACCGGCCAGCTCGGACTCCTCCACCCGGTGGCGCTGGTAGCTCCAGTCGAGGCCGAGCTCACGGTAGGCGGCCCGGTGCAGCTCGGGTGAGAGGGAGTGGTCGATGGGTGAGCCGAGGACCGCGCAGATCCGGTCCCCGCTCATCAGCAGCCCTTGCCCGGGTTGGCCTGACACCACTGCTGGAACAACGCCACGTTGCCCTCGTGCTCCTCCAAGGTGTTGGCGAACCGGGTCTCGCCGGTCTCCAGGTTGACGGTGACGAAGTACAGCCAGTCACCGGCGGCCGGGGAGGTCGCCGCTTCCAGCGCTGCCCGTCCCGGGGCCGAGATGGGTCCGGGCGGCAGGCCCTTGTGCACGTAGGTGTTGTACGGCGACTTGTCGGCCCGCTGCTCGTCGGTCGTGGTCGTGGTGGTGTAGTCGTCGATCGCGTAGTGGACCGTCGAGTCCATCTGCAGCGGCATGTCCTGGGCGAGTCGGTTCACGATCACGCGGGCGACCTTGGCGCGGTCGTCCGGGCTGTTGACCTCCCGCTCGACGATCGAGGCGATGATCACCAGGTCGAGCGGCTTCATCTTCAGCGCGGCGGCACGATCCACCAGCTGGATGTCCTCGGCGACGGCGTTGTACTCGGCGACCATCCGGGCGAGCAACTCGATGGACTCGGTGCCCTGGGGTGCGTCGTAGGTGTTGGGGAACAGGAACCCTTCGGCGCTGGGCGCGTAGTCGGGCAGGCCGAGCGCCTTGCGGTCCTTGGCCGCCTTGCGCAGCGCCTTCAGATCGAAGTCGGTGTCCTCGTCCTCGGCGATGCGTTGCAGTTGTTGTGACAGCCGCAGGCCCTCGGGGATCGCGACGAAGCTGCGCAACATGTTGTCGGTGTCGAGCAACATGTCCAGGGCCTCGCGGGCGGGCAGTTCCGACTTGAGCTTGTAGGTGCCGGCCTGGATGTTGACGACCTCGGGATGGGACCGTACGGCGTTGAGGAAGGCCTGGGTCGACTTCACCACATTGGCCTCCACCAGCAGGTCACCGATGTCGGCCGGGGTGGCCCCCATCGGGACCGTGACGGTGACGTCGGTGACGCCGGGGCCGTCGTAGTCCGGTGCCAGCTCCAGGCTGGCGGCGATCTCGTTGAACTTGGTGTAGATGACGAAGCAGCCACCGCCGATGATGGCCAGGGAGATCAGCACGGCGATCGCGCTCTTGACCTTCGAGGCGACGATGCGTCGCTTCCCGGTCTTGTGCTCCGGGTCGATGAATCCGCTCACGGTGCTCCCCAATCGGCGCTCAGGTCAGGTTCGATACTAGTCAGCGATCACGGCTCGACGGGTTCGCCGGGCGGTTCACCGGTGCGTCGCTCGGTTTCCAGAGCATGCTCCAGGATCGCCACGGCCGCCGCCTGGTCGATCACCGAGCGTTGCTGGTGGGACCGGCGACCGGCCTGCTGCAACTGACGCGCGGCACTGGTGGTGGTGAACCGCTCGTCGACCAGGCGCACCGTGATGCCGTCCTCGGCCACGGCAGCGGCGAAGCGACGG
Organism: Candidatus Avipropionibacterium avicola; assembly: GCA_018715445.1. Taxonomy (GTDB): domain Bacteria; phylum Actinomycetota; class Actinomycetes; order Propionibacteriales; family Propionibacteriaceae; genus Avipropionibacterium; species Avipropionibacterium avicola. The sequence goes on from DVLP01000275.1 coordinate 12,305, forward strand.
GCCCGCTGGCGGATCCGTCGGGCGGCGGGCCCGTCCTGGCCCGACAGCGAGGTCGCCAGCCCGATCACCACCTCACGGGGCTGGTACTCCTCGACGATCTCGAGCAGTTCGTCCAGCGCCGGGTCGTCCGGGCCGAACTTGCCGCCTCCAGCCCGTACGGTGCGGACCGGATGGGCCAGGATCGCGTCAGGGTCACAGGCCGCGACGCCGATCCGGGCCTGGCCCAGGTCGAGGGCCAGCCGTACGCCGCGCCGGAAGGTCATCAGGCGTTCTGCAGGACGTGGCCGACGGCGTGCTCGACCGCCTGCAGGGCCGCCGGGACCTTGCTGGCGTCGCTGCCACCGCCCTGGGCGATGTCGGGGCGACCACCGCCCTTGCCGCCGAGGACGGTGCTGGCCTCGCGCACGAGGTCGCCGGCCGACAGGCCACGGTCGCGGGCCGGCTGGTTCGTGGCGACCACGACGGCGGGCTTCTCGGCGGTGCCGCCGACCAGGGCGACCACGGCCGCGCGGTCGCCGAAGCGGTCGCGCAGGTCGGTCGCCAGCTGACGCACCTCGCCGGCGGCGACCCCGTCGAGGTGGTGACCCACGTAGGCCAGGCCCCACATGTCATGGGCGCCGTCGACCAGCTCACCGATCGAGGAGCGCAGTCGCTCGGCCCGCAGCCGGGCGATCTCCTTGTCGGCCTCCTTGAGCTGGGAGACCAGCTTGGTGACCCGCTCGCCCAACTGGTCCGGCTGGACCTTGAGGGTCTCGGACAGTCCGGCGACCAGGGCACGCTCGCGGGCCAGCTGGTTGAACGCGTCGTAGCCGGTGAAGGCCTCGATGCGGCGTGCGCCCGAGCCCACCGAGCCCTCGCCGATGAACGAGACCAGCCCGATCTGGGAGGACCGCTGCACGTGGGTGCCACCGCACAGCTCCTTGGACCAGTTCTCGGGGTAGTCGTCGTCGGCAATGCTGATCACGCGGACCCGATCGCCGTAGTTCTCCCCGAACAGGGCCATCGCTCCGGACCGCTTGGCCTCCTCGAAGCCCATCTCCCGGGCCGAGACCTCCAGGTCGTCACGGACCGCCCGGTTGGTGATCGCCTCCAGCTCGTCGCGGATGTCCTTGCCGACCTGGGCGTTCCACGAGTAGTCGAAGCGCAGGTAGCCGGGCCGGTTGTACGAACCGGCCTGAACCGCGGTCGGGCCGAGGACCTGACGCAGCGCGGCATGGACCAGGTGGGTCGCCGAGTGGGCCTGACAGGCCGCCAGACGGGCCTGGCCGTCGACCGCGGTCGCCACCTCGGCGCCGGGCACCAGCTCGCCGTCGACCACCTCGACGGTGTGGACGACCAGACCGTTGACCGGACGCTGGACGTCGGTGACCCGCAGCGAGACCCCGTCACCGGTGATCAGCCCGGTGTCGGCGTCCTGTCCGCCGGACTCGGCGTAGAACGGCGACTCCTCCAGCACGATCTCGACGGTGTCGCCACCGACGGCGCGCTCGGCCACCGAGCCGTCGGCGATGATGCCGCGGACGCGGGACTCACCGGTCAGCTCGCTGTAGCCGGTGAACCGGGTCTCCCCGAGATCACGCAGTTGGCGGTAGGCCTCGTTCGCGACGCCACCACCCTTCTTGGACCGGGCATCGGCCTTGGCGCGCTGACGCTGCTGGTCCATCAGGGCGGTGAAGCCGGCCTGGTCGACCTCCAGCCCCTGCTCCTGGGCCATCTCGAGGGTCAGGTCGATCGGGAAGCCGTAGGTGTCGTGGAGCTGGAAGGCCCGCTCACCGGACAGTGTGGAGCTGCCTGCGGACCGGACGTCGGACACCGCAGTGTCGAAGATCTGGGTGCCGGCGCTGAGGGTGCGGGTGAACGCCTCCTCCTCGGCACCAGCGATCTGGGCGATCCGATCGAAGTCGGTGCCGACCTCCGGGTAGGACTCGACCATCGCGTCACGGCTCACCGGGAACAGTTCACCGAAGCTGGGCTCGCTCACCCCGAGCAGCCGCATGGAACGCACGACGCGGCGCAGCAGACGGCGCAGCACGTAGCCGCGACCCTCGTTGCCCGGGACGACCCCGTCACCGATCAGCATCAGCGCGGAACGGACGTGGTCGGCGACCACTCGCATCCGTACGTCGTCCTCGGCGTTGGCCCCGTAGGTCTTGCCGGCCAGCTCGGCGGCCTTGGCCAGCACCGGGTAGACCTCGTCGATCTCGTACAGGTTCTGCTTGCCCTGCAACAGGGTGGCGATCCGCTCCAGGCCGGCGCCGGTGTCGATGTTCTTGGTCGGCAACGGGCGGAGCACGTCGAAGTCGTCCTTGCCGCGGACCGCGGACAGCTCCTCCTGCTGGAAGACGTTGTTCCAGATCTCGAGGTAACGCTCGTCGTTGACATCGGGGCCGCCGGCCTCGCCGAACTCGGGGCCACGGTCGAAGAAGATCTCCGAGTCCGGCCCGCCGGGACCGGGGACGCCCATGTGCCAGTAGTTCTCGGTCAGGTTGCGGCCGTGGATGCGGTCGTCGGGCAGGCCGATCGCGCGCCACAGCTCACGGGCCTCCACGTCACCGTCGGGATAGGCCGGGTGGAAGCCGGCGCCGAGCACCGACACCGAGATCCGTTCCGGATCGATGCCCAGGTTGCCGTCGGCCACCGACCCGGTGAGGAACTCCCAGCTCCAGGCAATGATCTCGGCCTTGAAGTAGTCGCCGAAGGAGAAGTTGCCCAGCATCTGGAAGAAGGTGCCGTGGCGGGTGGTCTTGCCGACCTCCTCGATGTCGAGGGTGCGGATGCACTTCTGGCAGCTCACCGCGCGCGGCCAGGGGGCCGGCTCGACCCCGGTGAAGTACGGCACCATCGGCACCATGCCGGCGACGACGAAGAGCAGGCTGGGATCGTTGTGGACCAAGGACGTGCTGGCCACCTCGGTGTGTCCGTGGCGGACGAAGAAGTCGAGGTAGCGACGCCGGATCTCGGCGGTTTTCATGGAGGTTCCTTCGCTGGGCGGCTGAGCCGCGCTCAGTCGTGTGTGGGCTGGGAGTCGCGGTCTTCGACCAGGCCGAGTGCGTCACGCAGTTCGCTCTCGCGCTCGGCCGAGGCGGCTCGTGCCTCGGAGGCGAACTCGGTGATCCGGTCGAACACACCGGTGGCCTGCTTGTTGACCTGCTCGGTGACGGCAGCCGGAAGCTTCTTGGTGACCAGTTCCCTGCCCTTGAGCACGACGATCACCCCGACCGTCACTCCGGCGGCGAAGAGGAGGAAGCGGCGCATCAGACCTTGGCCGCCCTACTGCGCTTGGCCTTGGTCCTGCCCCTGCCACGCAGGGCCTGGCGGACGCCGTACGACATGGCGGCGGTCTTGACCAGCGGACCGCCGAGGGTGGCGGAGAACAAGGTGGCGAGCTGGGCGGCGTTCTCGCTGACGACCGCGGCATTGGCGCTGACCTTGGCCGCGTCCTCGGTCACGATCGACAGCTTCTCGATCTCGGTGTTGGTCGCGGTCACGGTGCCCTTGAGCTCAGTCAGGATCGGGACCGACTCGGTGCCGATGTCACGGACCGCCAGACGCAACTCCTCCAGCACCCGTCCCAACTTGAACAGCGGGACGAAGCTCACCCCGACCAGCACGCAGAAAGCCACCGCCGCGATGATCGCTGCGATGTCGCCCAGTCCGACCTGCATGTCTGTCCTCCCGTAGGTGGGTTGCTCGGGGTACCCGCGGAAGCCTATCCCAACCGTGCCTCGTGTCGATGTCCCGGCCCCCGAGCTCGTCACGCTTCCCGTCCCCCGAGCTCGTCGAGGGGTCAGCGCCCGTCGCGCAGGATCTCGCGGATGATCTCCCAGCGTTCACCCATCCGGGCGTCCATCCCGTACGGCGTCGGGTGGTAGTAGTCGGCGTCGACGAGTTCGTCGGGCAGGTACTGCTGGGCCGCGATCGCGTGGTCCTGGTCATGGGCGTACAGGTAGCCCTTGCCGTGGCCGTACTGTTCGGCCCCCGGGTAGTGGGCATCGCGCAGATGGGCCGGGACCTGCCCGATCCGCCCGGCCCGTACGTCGGCCAGCGCAGCGTCGATCGCCTTGTACGAGGCATTGGACTTCGGCGCCAGCGAGAGGTGGACCGTGGCCTGGGCCAGTGGGATCCGCCCCTCGGGCATCCCGATGAAGGACACCGCCTCCATCGCGGCCACCGCGAGCGGCAGTGCGGTGGGATCGGCCAGGCCGATGTCCTCCGAGGCCAGGATGATCAACCGTCGGGCGATGAACCGGGGGTCCTCCCCCGCCTCGATCATCCGGGCCAGGTAGTGCAGCGCGGCATTGACGTCGGAGCCGCGCACGCTCTTGATGAAGGCGCTGATGACGTCGTAGTGCTGGTCGCCGTCCTTGTCGTAGCGCACCGCCGCCTTGTCGACCGCCTGGGCGATCACCTCGGGCGTGATGACGACACTGTCGACGGCATCGGCACCGGCCGCGGCCTCCTCGAGGCAGGTCAGGATCCGGCGGGCATCACCACCAGCGAGACGGAGCAGATCGGCCCGCGACTCCTCAGGCAACTCGTAGTGGCCGTCGTCAGGGGTCCGCAGGCCACGTTCGTCGGTGAGCGCACGATCGACCAGCACCAGCAGGTCGTCATCGGTGAGCGGCTTCAGGGTCAGCAGCAGGGAGCGGGACAGCAGCGGCGAGATCACGGAGAAGCTCGGATTTTCGGTGGTCGCGGCGATCAGGGTCACCAGCCGGTTC
>DVLP01000276.1 GCA_018715445.1 Candidatus Avipropionibacterium avicola
AGGTGGTTGGTCGGCTCGTCGAGCGCGATCACCTCCCAGTCCTCGATCAACAGGGCTGCCAGGGCGACCCGTCGTCGCTGTCCACCGGAGAGGCTGCCGACCCGGGCCTCCCAGGCAACGTCGGCCACCAGTCCCGCGATGACGTCACGGATCGCCGGGTCGCCGGCCCACTCGTGCTCGGCGCGATCCCCCACGATGGTGGCTCCGACACTGAGGTCGGGGTCGAGGTCGTCGCCCTGGGCCAGCACCCCGACCCGGACGCCTCCGCGGCGCAGCACCCTCCCCTCCTGGGGCTCGAGTTGGCCGGTCAGCAACGCGAGCAGGCTGGACTTGCCGTCGCCGTTGCGACCGACGATGCCGATCCGGTCCCCCTCCTGGATGCCAAGGGTCACCGAGTCGAGGACGACGCGGGTCGGATACTCCAGGTGCAGGGTCTCCGCCCCGATCAGGACCGCAGCCATCAGCGGGCGCCTCGGCAGGTCTGGGGGCGGCAGAGGTACACAGTGGCAGTAGCGATCACGCAGCAACCGTACGCGGCACGTACTCGCTGATCGAAACCCCCGATCGGTAGTCGGTCGAGGCGACCCGGTCGAAGTGGCGGGCACGGTGGCCCAGGTCACCGAACAGGTCGACGCCGGCACCGAACAGCATGGGTTGGCGCTTGAGCACCAGCCGATCGATCTCGTCGACCAACTGCGCCGCGAGCTGGCCACCACCACACAGCCAGATGTCCAGTCCTGGTTGGGACTTCAGCCTGCGTACCAGCTCGACCGGGTCCTCGGCGGTGACCATCAGGTTCTCCTGGTCCGGGTACGACCGGGTGCTGAAGACGTACTGCTGGAGGTGACGGTACGGACTGGGCATCTGCGGCAGCCCGACCGCATAGGTGTTGGCCCCCATCAGCACCGTGTCGAAGCGGGTGCCGTGCTGGGTGATCCCGACGGCAGCCGCCACGTCAGTGGGGATCGCATCGGCCCACCGGTCGTTGATCCGATCCAGGTGATCCCCCTCGACCAGGAAGGCGTCGAACTGGTCGTCCGGTCCGGCGATCCGACCGTCGAGGCTGACTGAGACGTAGTACACGAGTTCACGCACGATCTCTCCAATCACGTCATGTGTAGTGATTGGAGAGTACAACAGATGTCGTGGTTGAGCTACCCTTTCCGTCATGGCACGCAATGACGACCGCCGACGGATGCTGGCCGATGCCGGCTTGACCGTCCTGGCCACCGACGGCGCCCGAGGCCTGACCCATCGCGCGGTGGACCGGGTCGCCGAGGTGCCACTCGGGACCACGTCGAACTACTTCCGCAACCGATCGGCGCTGGTCACCGGGCTGGTCGAACGGATCGGTGAGCGGCTCGCCCCCGACGAGGAGTTCCTCGCCGAGCGGAGCGGGGTCGAGCCGAGCCGAGCACTGTTCGCCGAATACCTGCGCGACATCGAACGTCGCCTGATGCAGAACCGCACCGTCACGCTTGCGCTGTTCGAGCTGCGGCTCGAAGCCGTACGACGTCCGGAAGTGGCCGAGCTGTTGGTGCCGTGGCGCCGACAGGCCTTCGCCGGGGACGTCGCCTTCAACGCTGCCGCTGGGCTGCCGGGCGGCGAACGCGACATCGCCCTGTTCCACTACGCCGTCGACGGGCTGCTGTTCGACCGGCTGACCGGTCCGCTTGAACCGGACGTCCCGCCTGCACGGATCATCGACGACCTGGTCGATCGGCTGCTGCCGGACTGAGCTGCTCCTGCTGGCTCGTGGGCGGGTGGCGACACCGGGGCCGCAGGACCTCCCCGACAGCATCGGATGGTCACCACCTGATCCGACTCCGGTCGATCGCCCGTCACCTGCCGGACACCCCCGGACACCACGGTGGTCGCGGACACGGCGACAGAGCCGCCGGACCGCAACCGCCGGTCGCAGGTCCGCGGAGGGAGGAACGCCGTGAGCGTGCGTCGGGTCGGCATCCTCGGCGGGATGGGCCCGGCCGCCACCGCCGACTTCTACACCAAGCTGATCCGGGCAACCCCGGCCGGACGTGACCAGGAGCACCTGCCCGTGGTGATCTGGGCCGATCCGCGGGTCCCCGACCGCAGCGCCGCCCTGCTCGACGGAGGCGAGGACCCGACGCCGGTGCTGCGTCGCGGGGTCGCCGAGCTGGTCCGATCCGGCTGTGAGGTGTTGGCGGTGCCGTGCAACACCGCCCACGCGTTCCTGGCCGAGGCGATCGGTGATGCCGCGATCGACCTGGTCAGCATCGTCGAGGCTGCCGCCGGGGACGCGCAGCGGGCCGGGATCACCAAGGCTGGGCTGCTGGCCACCGCCGGCACGGCGGCCTCCGGACTGCATGCCGAGGCCCTGGCCGTACGAGGGGTCGGGGTCGAACTACCCACCGAAGCCGAGCAGCAGGCCGTGACTGCCGTGATTGCTGCGGTGAAGGCCGGCACCGTCGACACCGAGGTCCGCAGCGCCCTGCTCGCCGTGGTCGATGCCCTTGCCGCCCGGGGCGCCGACGGCGTCATCAGCGCCTGCACCGAGGTGATCCTCGCGCTCGACGGCACCGCCCCGTCCCTCCCGGTGATCGATCCGGCCGTGTCCCTCGCCACCCAGGTCGTCGCCGCCGCAACATCGCCACCCCGTGCGAATTACCTGAGGTCAATCGGTTGACGCCACGTCCTGGCTGCGCAAAACGATCGACCGCAGGTAATTCGCGGAGGGGGTACGGCGTCAGTGGCTGCGGCGTGGGATGACGACCGGGCCGCGACGACCTTGGGTCGGGTCCGGGCCGAGGACGGTGACCGCCGTAC
>DVLP01000277.1 GCA_018715445.1 Candidatus Avipropionibacterium avicola
TGCTCGGTGGCGGCGTGATCGGGGTCGAGTTCGCCAGCCTGTGGCGCTCCTTCGGCGCCGAGGTCACCGTGGTCGAGGCCATGGACCGGCTCGTCCCCGGCGAGGACCCCGCGATGTCAGCCGCCCTGCAGCGCGCCTTCCGCAAGCGTGGCATCACCGTACGGACCGGTGCACCGGTCGAGTCCGTCGAGTCCGGTGACGACGCCGTACGGGTCCGGGTGGGTGGCGACGAGTTGTCGGCCGACCTGCTGCTGGTGGCCGTCGGCCGGGGCCCGGTCACCGATGACCTGGGACTGTCGGAGGTCGGCGTGGAGGTCGACCGTGGCAGCGTGGTGGTCGACGAGCGGCTGCGGACCGGGGTGGCGAACGTGTGGGCGGTCGGTGACCTGGTCGCCGGTCCCCAGCTGGCCCATCGTGGCTTCGCCCACGGCATCTTCGTGGCTGAGTCGATCGCCCACGCCGACGGACTGGCCCGCCAGGCCCCTCAGCCGGTGCGGGACGAGCAGATCCCCCGGGTGACCTACTGCGATCCCCAACTCGCCTCGGTCGGGCTGACCGAGGACCAGGCCAGGGCCCGCCACGGCGAGGTCGAGTCACTGACCTACGACCTGGCCGGGATCGGGCGGGCCCAGATCCTGAAGACCCAAGGCTTCGTGAAGCTCATCCGGGTCGTCGACGGACCGGTGGTCGGCATCCACATGGTCGGCGCCGGGGTGGGCGAACTCATCGGCGAGGCCCAGCTGATCACCTCGTGGGAGGCCCTCCCCGAGGAGGTCGCCGAGCTGATCCATGCCCACCCCACCCTGGACGAGGCCCTCGGCGAGGCCCACCTCGCGCTGGCGGGCACTCCCCTGCACCATCACGGCTGAGCACCATCACGGCTGAGAGCTGACGGACCGGGTTGTCCGTCCAGCGACAAACGTGGGCCCCCGTGACACCAACGCGGTGCAGGTGGCGATAGTGTGAGGACCGACTCCCCGCAAGCTCACGGGGACGGCGGAACTGGCGACCCATGAAGGAGCCCGACAGCATGGCGACCGAAGTAACTCTTCCGGCGCTCGGTGAAAGCGTCACCGAAGGCACCGTTTCCCGTTGGCTCAAGCAGGTCGGTGACACGATCGAGGCCGACGAGGCACTGCTCGAGGTCTCCACCGACAAGGTCGACACCGAGATCCCGTCCCCGGCGGCCGGGACCCTGCTGGAGATCAAGGTCGAGGAGGACGAGACCGTCGAGGTCGGCACCGTGCTGGCCGTGATCGGCGAGGCCGGTGAGGGTGGTGGCGACAACGCCTCCGCCGAGTCCGAGCATCCGGCCGAGGAGCCCGCCCAGGAGGCCGAGGCCCCGGCAGCCGAGTCCGCACCCGAACCCGCCGAGGAGCCCGCACCGCAGCAGGAGCCCGCTTCGGCTCCGGCCGCGTCCGGCGCGGCCAGCGGCACCGAGATCACCCTGCCCGCCCTGGGCGAGAGCGTCACCGAGGGCACCGTCTCGCGGTGGCTCAAGCAGGTCGGCGACAGCGTCGAGACCGACGAGGCCCTGCTCGAGGTCTCCACCGACAAGGTCGACACCGAGGTGCCGTCACCGGTGGCCGGGACCCTGCTGGAGATCCGGGTCGAGGAGGACGAGACCGTCGAGGTCGGCACCGTGCTGGCCGTGATCGGTGACGGCTCGGCCCCCGCCGCCGAGGACACCTCCGACCAGTCCGCCCCGGAGTCGGCCGCCGAGCCCGAGCCCGAGCCGCAGCCCGAGCCGGAGAAGAAGCCCGAGCCCGAGCCTGAGCCGGAGAAGAAGCCCGAGCCGGCGGCGAAGGCCGAGCCCGCCCAGGCACCCGCCGCTCGCCGGGCCGCCACCTCCGGTGACGAGCCCTATGTGACCCCGCTGGTCCGCAAGATCGCCCAGCAGCAGGGCGTCGACCTTGCCCAGGTCAAGGGCACCGGCGTCGGTGGACGGATCCGCAAGCAGGACATCCTGGAGGCCGCCGAGGCCGCCAAGAAGGCCGCCGCAGCCCCGGCTGCAGCGACACCGTCCGCCCCGGCCGCCGCGTCGGCGGTCCCGACCCCGAGCCCGGAGGCGGCCGCCCTGCGCGGCACCACCGAGAAGGTGTCGCGGATCCGCAAGACCATCGCCACCCGCATGGTCGACTCGCTGCAGACCGCAGCCCAGCTGACCGCGACCGTCGAGGTCGACCTGACCCGGATCTCGCAGCTGCGCAACAAGGTCAAGGCCGAGTTCCAGCGGACCGAGGGCGCCAAGCTCACGCACCTGGCCTTCATCACCAAGGCCGCGGTCGAGAGCCTGAAGGCCTTCCCGAAGGTCAACGCCCAGATCGACACCGAGGCCGGCGAGATCACCTACGCCGACACCGAGAACATCGGTCTGGCCGTCGACACCGAGAAGGGCCTGATGGTCCCGGTCATCAAGGACGCCGGCGACCTCAACCTCGCCGGGATCGCCAAGAAGATCGGCGACCTGGGCAACCGCAGCCGCAACGGCGGGCTCACCCCCGACGACCTCAGCGGTGGCACCTTCACGATCACCAACTACGGCTCGGCGGGGACCCTGTTCGACACCCCGATCATCAACCAGCCCCAGGTGGCGATCCTGGGCACTGGCGCGCT
>DVLP01000278.1 GCA_018715445.1 Candidatus Avipropionibacterium avicola
GAACGCCGGGTCACCGTTGAACAGGACGGAGAAGTTCTCCAGCCCGACCCAAAGGCTACGGTCAACGCCGAGGTAGGGCTGGTAGTCCTGGAAGGCGATCACGTTGCCGAGCAGGGCGTAGTACTGGAACGCCAGGATGATCGCCATCCCCGGCAGCGCCAGCAACAGGACGAACCGGTCCCGGACCAGGCGGCGCCACCACGGCAGTCGGCGCCGCGTCGGTGGCTGGCGGGTGTCCAGCGCCGATGCGTTCGGCTCGACCTGGGTCGTGGTCACCGCTCCACCTCTCCGTGTGCCTGCCCTCGTCGGGCTGTCCGCCCGGCTCGGACCTACGTTGTCTAAACCGGTTTAGACAACGTAGGGGAGAGGTTCTGGCCGTGTCAATGGTCGAGGTGGGCTCAGCGCTCGGGCTGGGTCGGGCGCATCGGACGGCGCCGGCGGGCCTTGGCCGCCTGGGCGCGCAGCCAGCGTTGGTGGGCACGCTCGGACTGCTCGCGCTGGGGTTGGTACGGATTCCAGGAGAGCTGGTAGTTCGCGTACGGGTTCATGGCGGGTCTCCTCGTGGGGATCGTGCTCAGGCACGGAAGACGACGATGTCGCCGGATCCGGTCCGCACCTGGAGGGCGATGTAGGGGGTGTCCGGGCCGGGATCCTCGGACTGGTCGAGGCCCACGCGCACGTCGCCACCGCTGGTGACCAGGTCGAGCCAGGTGGCCAGGCCGTCGGCGACACCGATGGTGACGTCACCGGAGCCGGTGCGGGCGTTGACATTGCCGCTCGTGGCGTCGATCCTGACGTCGCCGGAGCCGGAGTTGCCCTGCAGGATGGCGCGGAGCTGGCCGATCGCGATGTCACCCGATCCGCTGCGGACCCGGAGCGCGGCATCGCACTGGGCGATCGCGATCTCGCCCGAGCCGGTGTTGACCCGGGCCGTCGAGCCCAGGACCTCCTCGATGCGGATGTCGCCGCTGCCGGTGTTGGCGTCGACATTGCCGATCTGGTCGAGGACGATGTCCCCGCTGCCGGCACGGACACGGACGGTGCCCAGCCCGACATCGGCGGTCACGTCGGCTGACCCGACCATGCAGGTCAGGTCGATCCCTTCAGGGATGGACAACTGCAGGTGGACGTCGGTGGAGCGACCGCGTGGGGCGGTGATCTCCAAGGTCGTGCCCTCGGTGGTGACGGTGAACTCGTCGGCCCGTTTGCCGGTCAGTTGCCCGATCACGCCCGGAACGGTGTTGCGGTCGAGGGTGATCGAACCGCCACCCAGCCGTACCGACAGATGGGTGATCTCGGCGGCCTCGATCGGACGTGTGGTGCTCACTGGGCCCACCCCTTGTAGTTCTTGGTACGCGAGTTCTTGCGGTTGCGGTTGCGACCGTCGTCCGACCCGAAGGGGAAGCCCGAGGGGAACGGCGCCTGGGACGTCGGTCCGCTGGACGAGCCGCCCCAGCTGCCGTCGGAGAACGGGCCGAATGCTGCGTCCATGGCGTTCTCGACGGTCGACTCGATGTAGGAGGCGAAGTTGTCGGCGCCGCTGCGGGACCGCTTGCGGGCCAGGGAGCGCCGGATCTGCTGGAGCAGCCAGGTGTTGGTGGACACCCCTTCGGCGTCGGCGGCCTCGTCGACACCCTTCTTGACCGAGCTCGGCAGGCGCAGGGTGATCCTGACCTGTTCGGAGTCCTCGTCCTCGGACCAGTCGACCTCCGGCTCGGGCTCGACGACCGGTGCGGGCGCAGGGGGCGGGGTGACGACGAACTGCGGTTCGCCGTTGCTGAGGCGGAACTCGACCGATCCGGGTGCGAGATCCGCGCTGATCTCGGCGCTGGCGTCACTGAGGGCATCGATCAGTGAGAGCCGGACCGAGGATTCGACGGCATCGCCCAGACGGCGGGCGATGTCCTGGCTGTGTTCGTCGGCGAGGGCGGCGGCTTGCTGCACGCCCTGACGGACCGACTCGAGGTGCTTGTCCAGTTGCATGACATCAAGCATGACGTCACTATGGTGTCATGTCAAGGCCAAAGTGACGCCAAACTCTGTTCCGATGGTGTCAACGGGCACGTCGGTGGTGGATCGGCAGTGGTTCGACCGCACTCGATGGTGCGAGAATCACCGCATGACCACAGGCCAGCTCGCCGACCGTTCCGTGATCGTCACCGGTGCCGCGTCCGGCATCGGCCGCCGAGCAGCACAGCGCTTCGCCGAGGCCGGCGCGCGGGTCACGCTCGCCGACATCAACGTCGACGGCGTCCGCGACGCTGCCGCTGAGCTGCCCGGCGCGATCGCGGTGGGCGTCGACATCCGCGACGTCGAGTCGGTCCGGGCCATGGTGGCGGCGACCACGGAGGCCTTCGGTGGGATCGACGTCCTGGTCAACAATGCGATGGTCTGTGGCCGTTCCCGGTTGCTCGATGCCCCGGTCGAGGAGCTGCGCAACGACTTCGAGGTCAACCTGCTCGGCCCCTTCCTGTGTTGCCAGCAGGTGCTTCCGGTGATGCTGGAGGCCGAGCGCGGCGTCATCATCAACCTCAGCTCGGTCAACGGCCTGGCCCATCTGGGCAATGAGGCCTACTCCGCAGCCAAGGCCGGGGTCCTCGCCCTCACGCGCGCGATTGCCCTCGACTACGGCGATCGGGGGATCCGCTGCAATGCGGTCGCGCCGGGCACCGTCCGCACCGAGGTCTGGGGCCACCGCCTCGCCAACGATCCGGACGCACTGGAGCGCGCCGCGCAGTTCTATCCGACCGGACGGATCGGGGAGCCGGACGACATTGCCGACGCGCTGCTCTTCCTGGCCTCCGACGCCGCCTCCTGGATCAGCGGCATCACGCTCCCGGTCGACGGCGGTCTGCTCGCGGGCAACCTCGCGATGGCCCGCGGGATCACTGAGGCTGACTGACCTCGGCCCGTCCCCGCTCGACCCCGGCCAGCAGCAGCTGGGCGACGTCGAGCACCTCGGTCTCGGCGCCGCGTCCCTCGCCCTGGGCGCTGGTGAGTCCGTCGGACAACATCACCCGACAGAACGGGCAGGCCGTCGCGATCGCGCCGCTGCCGCCATTGCTCTCGATCACGGTCAGTGCCTCGTCGGTACGGCTGTCGTTGATGCGGGTGCCAATGGTCTCCTCCATCCACATCCGGGCGCCACCGGCGCCGCAGCAGAACGACTGCTTGCCGTGACGTGGCATCTCGGCGACCGTCGCGCCGGGGATCGCGCCGAGCAGCTCGCGTGGTGCCTCGTACACCTGGTTGTGACGGCCCAGGAAGCAGGGGTCGTGGTAGGTGATCGTGCGGCCGGCCACTGATGACTCCGGTGGTGCGACGGGGGTCAGCTTCCCTTCCCTGACAAGGCGGTTCAGCAGTTGGGTGTGGTGCACGACCTCCAGCGAGGTCCCCAGCTGGGGGTACTCGTTCTTGAGGGTGTTGAGGCAGTGGGCGCAGGTCGTGACGACCTTGGTCGCCTTGGCCTCGGTGAGGGTCTCGACGTTCTCCATCGCGAGCTGTTGGAAGACGAACTCGTTGCCAGCCCGTCGGGCCGGATCTCCGGTGCAGGTCTCGCCGTTGCCCAACACGGCAAAGGAGACCTCGGCGGTGTGGAGCAGGGTGGCGACGGCCTGGGTCGTCTTGATCGCGCGGTCCTCGTAGGCCCCGGCGCAGCCCACCCAGAACAGGTACTCCACCTCGGTGAGGTCCGCCACGTCGTCCCCGACGATCGGGACGTCGAAGTCGAGGGGCTTGGCCCACTCCATCCGCTTGCGGGCATTCATGTTCCACGGGTTGCCCTTGGACTCCAGGCCCTTGAACAACCCGTTCAGCTCGCTGGGGAACTCCGACTCCAGCAGCACCTGGTGGCGTCGCAGGTTGATGATGTGGTCGACGTGTTCGATGTCCACCGGGCACTGCTGGACGCAGGCACCGCACGAGGTGCAGGACCACAACACGTCAGGATCGATCACGGCGACCGCACCGTCGGATCCCAGCTGGATCGGGGATCCGTGGGCCTGGGCGACGGCGGCGGCCCGCTTGTCCTCGCCGGTGTCTCCGACCAGCGGGCGGTCAGCCTCGGTCCGTACGGCGTCGGGCAGGCCCTCGCGGGTCTCCTCGGCGGCCTGCAACCACGGGGACTTGGCGTAGGCGTGCTCCCGCAGGCCCATCACCAACAGCTTCGGGCTGAGCGGTTTGTCGGTGTTCCATGCCGGGCACTGCGACTGGCAGCGGCCACACTCGGTGCAACTGGTGAAGTCCAGCAGGCCCTTCCAGGTGAAGTCCTCGACCGCGGCGACCCCGAGCGAGGCGTCCTCGTCCAGATCCTCCAACTCGGCGAAGTCGAGCGGCGCGCCCTCGACCATGATCGGCGGCACCGCACCCAGGGCGGGCCTGCCCGAGGAGTCCCGCTTGAACCAGATGTTGACCCAGGCGGTGAAGCGGTGCCAGGCCACGCCCATGGTCGGGTTCAGGCTGATGACACACATCCAGGCGAAGGAGATGATGATCTTGAGCGCCGCCAGGCAGGTGATCAGTGTCTCGGCGGTCGCGGTCGGCACCTGGGCAGGGATCAACCAGAAGGTCAGCGGGAAGTGCAGGCGCTCACCGAACAACTGGAACTCCAGGGCCCGCAGTCCCAGGATGCACAGCATCACCAGCAGGATCGTCCATTCGACGTAGCGGGCCTGCCAGGTGCGTGAGCCGAAGAAGCGTGAGCCTTCCTTGGTGCCGACGATGCTGCGCAGCACCATCAGCCCGGCGATGCTCAGGCCGCCGACCCAGGCCAGCAGCTCGGAGACCCACTCGTAGACAAGGAAGTGGCCGATCAGCGGCAGTGCGAAGCGGGGGTCGACGAGCTGGCCGAAGGCGTTGACCAGGGTCAGGAAGAGCCAGCCGAAGCCGACCATCACGAACCAGTGCGCGACGCCGACCTTGCTCCATTGCAGCATCCGGGTGTGGCCCAGGCTCTCGACGACCAGA
>DVLP01000279.1 GCA_018715445.1 Candidatus Avipropionibacterium avicola
AGCGCTGCCCGTTGATGATCAGGTCGGGGTCGACGGCGACGACGGCCTCGAGGTCGGGCTCGTTGTGGGAGCCGAGGTTCACGATGGAGCCGTCCTCCTTGTACGAGGACAGACCATTCAGTCAGTGCTGCATGTCGCGGAAGCGTGAGTAGTGGCCCTGGAAGACCACGGGGATGTCGCGGGTGGGGCCGTTGCGGTGCTTGGCCACGATCAGGTCGGCCTCGCCCAGGCGGGGTGATTCCTTGTCGTAGTAGTCCTCGCGGTGGAGCAGGATGATCATGTCGGCGTCCTGCTCCAACGATCCCGACTCACGCAGGTCGGCCACCATCGGCTTCTTGTCGGTGCGTTGCTCCGGGCCACGGTTCAGCTGCGAGATCGCCACCACCGGGACGTCGAGCTCCTTGGCCAACAACTTGATCTGGCGGGAGAACTCCGAGACCTCGAGCTGACGCGACTCGACCTTCTTGCCCGAGGTCATCAGCTGCATGTAGTCGATCACGATCAGGCGCAGGTCATGGCGCTGCTTCAGCCGGCGCGCCTTCGCCCGGATCTCCATCATCGTCAGGTTCGGCGAGTCGTCAATGAACAACGGGGCCTCGGACACCTCGCCCATCTTGCGCGACATCCGGGTCCAGTCCTCCTCGGTCATCTCGCCCTTGCGGATGTGGTTCAGCGGGATGTCCGCCTCGGCCGAGAGCAACCGCATGGTGATCTCGGTCTGGCCCATCTCCAAGGAGAAGATCGCCGAGCACAGCCCGTTCTTGATCGAGCAGGCCCGGGCGAAGTCCAGCCCCAGGGTCGACTTGCCCATGGCGGGTCGGGCCGCCACGATGATCATCTGCCCACCGTGCAGGCCATTGGTCAGGTCGTCGAGCTCGACGAACCCGGTCGGCACCCCGGCCATCGCGCCACCGTTGCCCTCGATGGCCTCGATCTCGTCGAGGGTCGCCTCCATCAGCTCCGACAGCGGCTTGTAGTCCTCGCTGGTGCGTCGATCGGTGACCGAGTAGACCTCGGCCTGGGCGGCATCGACGATCTCATCGACATCACCCTCGGCCGCGTAGCCGAGCTGGGCGATCTTGACCGAGGCATCGACCAGACGCCGCAGGATCGCCTTCTCCCGCACGATCTCGGCGTAGTAGCCGGCATTGGCCGCCATCGGCACCGAGGCCAACAGATCGTGCAGGTACGGATGGCCACCCACCCGCGAGATCTCGCCACGCTTGGTCAGCTCATCGGCCACCGTGATCGCATCGGCCGGCTCACCACGGCCGTACAGATCAAGGATCGAGTCGTACACCAACTCGTGGGCCGGCCGATAGAAGTCGACACCACGGATCAACTCGACCACGTCGGCGATCGCGTCCTTGGACATCAACATCGAGCCCAACACGCACTGCTCGGCAACAACGTCCTGGGGAGGAGTGCGATCCGAGGATCCAGACCTTTGATAGTCCTGCATCTCGGTCACGCTCATGCCGAACCCCACCCCTTCGTTCCGTTGTGCACCCGACACCCGACCATGGCATCGACGTTAGGCCCGACCACTGACATTCGGCGGTCCCGCGCCGCACGATGACCCGACCGGACCCGTTCGTACGGCTTCGACCGCCGACCTGCTGCTGACACCAAGCGCGACGCTAGCCCCCATCCGGGCACCGGGGAAAGCCCGTTGTCCACAGCCCCCTGTGGACACCTGTGGATGGCCTGTGAAGACACGCCGTCCCGGTTGTGCATAGCTGGGGACAACGCTGGGGACAGACTGGGAAACTGACCAGTAACAGCGCTCTGACTAGGGATGATGCCATCGACAGGGTGTGGACAGATTTTCCTGGGCGACGATTCCGGGCCGTCTCGCAGGGCATCGGCCGGACTTGACAGACCCCCTCCACAGGGTGTTACCCACAGCGCAACCCGCCGCAGTGTTGATCCGCCGTGACCTACTTGTGACCTCATCACCTCAGGACGCATCGGCTGTCACACGCGTCACCGGAGGATCCACCCACCGCAGCCTTGTCTCATACGGTAGGGGGGTATAGTATCGACTCATGGACGCCGTCGAACCGACCAGCCAGACCCACGGATACACCGCCCAGAAGGATGCCCACCTCAAGCGTCTGCGCCGGATCGAGGGCCAGGTCCGTGGGCTGCAGCGGATGATCGAGCAGGACAAGTACTGCATCGACATCCTGACCCAGATCTCGGCCTCCACGCGTGCCCTGGAGTCCGTGGCCCTCGGCCTGCTCGACGAACACCTGCACCACTGCGTGACCCGCGCCATCAGCCACGGGGGCGCCGAGGCCGAGGAGAAGGTCAACGAAGCCTCGGCCGCGATCGCCCGACTCGTCCGTTCCTGACCCGTCCGCCCGACCACGAAGGAGATCACCACCATGACCACCACCACCTGGACCGTCACCGGCATGACCTGCGACCACTGCGCCAACGCCATCGTCGAGGAGGTCTCCGAGATCGCTGGCGTCGAAGGCGTGACCGTCGACCGAACGGCTGGCCGCATGACCGTCGACACCAGTGCCGCCGTCGCTGACGACGCCATCACCGACGCCGTCAGCGAGGCCGGCAACTACACCGCCAGCAAGCAGTCCTGACCCCCCGAGCCCTCACGATCCCCGAGCTCGTCGAGGGGCCACCACCACGACCGAGGCAGTCCCATGAGCCAGACCGACACCACACCGGCGATCCCCCGGGCGACCCATCACATCGCCCTCGACATCTCCGGGATGACGTGTGCCTCCTGCGCCGCCCGGATCGAGAAGAAGCTCAACAAGGTCGACGGGGTGACCGCTTCGGTGAACTACGCCTTGGAGACCGCCTCGATCGAGGCGCCGACCTCGGTCAGCGCCGATGATGCGATCGCGGTCGTCGAAGCCACCGGGTACGGCGCCGTCGTCCCTGCCCCGCCGACCACCGAGGACGCACCGGTCACCGACGGCCGGTCCGAGCCGGACGAGGCCAGCGGCCTGCGGACCCGGATGATCGTCGCGATCATCTCGGCCGTTCCGGTGATCGCGATGGCGATGATCCCGCCCCTGCAGTTCGCCGGCTGGCAGTGGATCTCGCTGATGTTGGCCTGGCCGGTCGTCACCTGGGGGGCCTGGCCGTTCCACAAGGCCGCCTGGACGAACCTGCGTCACGGCGCGACCACCATGGACACCCTGATCTCGCTGGGTGTCACCGCGGCCTTCGGGTGGTCGGCGATCGCCCTGGTCTTCGGCGATGCCGGACATCTCGGCATGACCCACGGCTTCAGTTTCTCCTTGGAGCGTGGCGATCAGCTGTCGAACATCTATCTCGAGGCGGCCGTCGGGATCGTCACCTTCCTGCTGATCGGACGCTACATCGAGGCCCGGTCCAAGCGGGAGGCCGGAGCGGCCCTGCGCGCCCTGCTCGACCTGGGAGCCAAGGACGTCGCCGTGCTGCGCGAGCAGTCGGGATCGGTACGCGAGACCCGGATCCCGGTCGACGAGCTCCGGGTCGGTGACCACTTCGTCGTACGGCCCGGGGAGAAGGTCGCCACCGACGGCACGGTGCTGTCGGGCCACAGCGCGATCGACACCGCCATGGTGACCGGTGAGTCCGTACCGGTCGACGTGGCACCCGACGACACGGTGATCGGCGGCACGGTCAATGCCACCGGACGCCTGGTGGTCCGGGCCGACCGGGTCGGGGCCGACACCCAACTCGCCCAGATCGCCGAGTTGGTGCGCAAGGCCCAGGACGGCAAGGCCAAGGTCCAGCGGATCGCCGACCGGATCAGTTCGGTCTTCGTGCCGGCCGTGCTGCTGATTGCCCTTGCCACGTTGCTGTTCTGGCTGGTCACCGGCAGCGGGGCGGCCTTTGCCCTCACCTCGGCGGTGTCGGTGCTGATCATCGCCTGCCCCTGCGCTCTCGGTCTGGCGACCCCGA
>DVLP01000280.1 GCA_018715445.1 Candidatus Avipropionibacterium avicola
ACTGGTCGGGCGATTCGGGGTCGCCTGTGCAGATGGACCCTCTACCGATGCACCCTGTACCGATGCACCCTGTGCAGCGGCCACCGGGGCAGCCGCGGCCGGAGCTGGGGCGACCACCGCAGGGTGGGGCGCCGGGGCCGGGGTTGCTGCGGGCGCAGGAGCAGGCGTGGCGGCGGGGGTAGGAGTCCCGGCCGAGGCCGTCCCCGCCGACGGGGGCAGGATCGGATCGGTCTCGGACTGGGCCTCGTCCTCGGCCTGCAGCCGCTCGAGGGCCTTCTGACGCTCGGCCTCCTGGGCCGCCTGGCGCTCGTCGTACTCCTTGCGTGCCTCGGCCTTCTCCGGCGGGGCCGGCATCCGATGCATGATCCGCTCGGCGAGCGTGGGACGACCGCCACCCTGAGGTGCCGGTGCCGCCTCTGCGCCGCCCTGCTCCCCAGCGTAGAAGTCACGGGTCGGTCGGATCAGGGTGTCGTCGACATCCCCTTGAGTCCCCGCACGCTGGTCCGAGGCATTGCCTGCGCTGTCTGTCACCGATGTCCCCCTCAGGACTGGTCGTCCGACCCTGTCCGGTCGTCCGATCCGGTGTCGTCGGTTTCATCCGTCGACGTGACGATACCTGCCGATCCCGCCGCATTCACGTCATCGGTCTCGTCAGACCCGTCGCCGGCCGCCTCGGCAGCGGCCTGTTCGGCGGCCTCGACCGCCTCGACGACCTCTTCCTCGGCCTGCTCGGGGTTGATCGCGATCGCGACGACCGAGTCCTGACCCCGTACGCCGATGAACTTCACACCCATCGTGTCGCGGCCCTTGACCGGCACCTCGGCCACACCCGATCGGGTGATCTGACCGCTGGACTTGATGGCGATCACCTGGTCGGACTCACTCACCACGAGCGCGCCGACCAGATGGCCACGGTTCTCGTTGAGCCGCATCGCCTTGATCCCCAGTCCGCCACGGCCCTGCTGGCGGTACTCGTTGACCGCAGTCCGCTTCGCGAAGCCACCATTGGTCACGGTGAACACGAACCGGTCGTCCTCCGGCATGTCGGCGTCGATCACCGACATGCTCAACAGTTCGTCATCGCCGCGGAACTTCATGCCGGTGACACCCGAGGTCGCCCGCCCCATCGGGCGCAGCTGGTCGTCGTTGGCGGAGAACCGGATCGCCTGACCCTTGCGCGAGACCAGCAGGACGTCGTCCTCGACGCTGCACAGGCCAGCCCCGATCAGCTCGTCGTCGTCCTCACGGAAGTTGATCGCGATGATGCCGGCCTGTCGTGGCGAGTCGTACAGGTCGAGCTTGGTCTTCTTGACCAGGCCTCGCCGGGTCGCCAACAACAGGTAGTCCTGCGAGGTGTAGTCACGGATCGCGAGCACCTGGGCGATCTTCTCGTCCGGCAGGAAGCTCAGCAGTCCGGCGACATGGCTGCCCCGGGCATCACGACCGGCCTCGGGCAGCATCCACACCTTGGTGCGATACACCCGTCCGGCGTTGGTGAAGATCAGGATCCAGTTGTGGTTCGTGGTCGCGAACAGGTGGTCGACCTCGTCATCGGCGCGCAGGCTCGCCCCGCGCACCCCCTTGCCGCCGCGGCGCTGCACCCGGTACTGGTCGGTCCGGGTCCGCTTGGCGTAGCCGCCGCGGGTGATGGTGACCACGACCTCCTCGTCGGGGATCAGGTCCTCGTGCGAGAGGTCGCCGTCGGCCGCCACGATCGAGGTCCGGCGGTCATCACCGTACTTCTCGACGATCTCGGCCAGCTCCTCGCTGACGATGGAGCGCTGCCGCTCCGGCTTGGCCAGGATGTCCTTCAGGTCGGCGATCACCCGCTCGAACTCAGCCAGCGTGTCGACGATCTTCTGCCGTTCGAGGGCCGCCAGGCGGCGCAGCTGCATGTCGAGGATCGCGTTGGCCTGCAGCTCGTCGATGCCGAGCAGCGCGATCAGGCCGGTCCGGGCCTCCTCGGTGGTGGGGCTGCGGCGGATCAGCGCGATGACCTCGTCGAGGGCGTCCAGCGCCTTGACGTAGCCGCGCCAGATGTGGGCACGAGCCTCGGCGTCGGCCAACCGGTACTCGGTACGGCGTCGGATGACGTTGATCTGGTGCTCGACCCAGTAGCGGATGAACTGGTCCAGCCGCAGCGTCCGCGGCACCTCGTCGACCAGGGCGAGCATGTTGCAGCCGAAGGTGTCCTGCAGGGCGGTGTGCTTGTAGAGGTTGTTCAGCACGACCCGCGGCTGCGCGTCACGCTTCAGCACGATCACCAGCCGCTGACCGGTCCGGGCCGAGGTGTCGTCGCGGATGTCGGCGATGCCGTGCAGGCGTCCGGTGTTGACCAGCTCGGCGATCTTGAGCGCGAGGTTGTCCGGGTTGCACATGTAGGGCAGCTCGGTGACCACCAGCAGGGTGCGGCCGCTGCGGTCCTCCTCCATGTCGACCACGGCGCGCATGGTGACCGAGCCACGGCCCGTACGGTAGGCGTCCTCGATCCCCTTGCGGCCCACGATCAGTGCACCGCTGGGGAAGTCGGGGCCCTGGACCCGCTCCATCGAGGCCTCGAGCAGGTCCTCGTCGCTGGCCTCGGGGTTCTCCAGGAACCACTGGGCCGCCGCGGAGACCTCCCGCAGGTTGTGCGTCGGGATGTTGGTGGCCATGCCGACCGCGATGCCGGTGGACCCGTTGACCAGCAGGTTCGGGTAGCGCGCCGGGAGCACGGCCGGCTCGGTGGAACGACCGTCGTAGTTCGGCTTGAAGTCGACGGTGTCCTCGGTGATGTCGCGGACCATCTCCATGGCCAGCGGCTCCATCTTGCACTCGGTGTACCGCATGGCGGCCGCACCGTCGTTGCCCGGGGAGCCGAAGTTGCCCTGACCGGTGACCAGCGGGTAGCGCATCACCCACGGCTGGGCGAGGCGGACCAGGGTGTCGTAGATCGCGATGTCACCGTGCGGGTGGTACGAGCCGATCACGTCACCGACGACACGCGAGCACTTGTAGAAGCCGCGGTCGG
>DVLP01000281.1 GCA_018715445.1 Candidatus Avipropionibacterium avicola
GATGGCGCCAACGCACCGACCCGGTCGCCCCCGGGGTCCCGGCCCACATCACCGTGCTCGTGCCGTTCCTCCCGCTGCCGCGGATCAGCGCAGTCGACCTGGCCTGGCTCGGCCAGTACTTCGCCGGCGTCCGGCTGGAGCGCCGGGTGGCCTTCGACCAGGTGCGCAGCTTCCCGTCGGTGGTCTGGCTCAGCCCGTCCGACCCGGCGCCGTTCATCCGGATCACCGAGGGGATCCACCAGCACTGGCCGGAATGCCCGCCGTACGAGGGCAAGTTCGACGAGGTCATCCCGCACCTGACCGTCGCCCACGGCAGCGACCTGGAACACCTGGTCCGCCTCGACCTGGCCGACGAGTTGCCGATCACCGGGCGGATCGAGGCGGCGCACCTGTTCGCCTGGACCCAGGGGCGCTGGAGCGACCGCGCGACGTTCCCGCTCGGCGAGTGAGGCGGGACGACTCGTGAGCCGCACCTGGGGGAGCCGCCGCACCGTCACCGGTGTCGGCATCCTCGACCGTCTGGCCGTCGGGATCGACATCGGCGGCACGAAGGTGGCTGCCGGTGTGGTCGACCTCGACGGCCGGGTGCTGGCCCGGCAGCGTCGCGAGACCCCGACCACCGATCCGGTGGCCGTCCTGGACTGCATCGCCGACCTGGTCGCCGGGTTCCGTGAGGAGTACGTCGTCCAGGCGGTCGGCATCGGGGCCGCCGGGTTCGTCGACGTCACCCGTTCGACGGTGCTGTTCTCACCACACCTGGCCTGGCGTCACGAGCCGTTGCGTGATGCGGTGCAGCGGCGGGTCCGGCTGCCGGTGCTGGTCGACAACGACGCCAATGCGGCCGCCTGGGCCGAGTGGAAGTTCGGTGCCGCTCAACGCGAGCCCGACCTGGTCTGCATCAACCTCGGCACCGGGATCGGCGGCGCGTTCATCCTGTCCGGGCAGTTGTTGCGCGGCCGCTCCGGGATCGCCGGCGAGTTCGGCCACATGCAGGTCGTGCCGGACGGACATCGCTGTGAGTGCGGCAATCGGGGCTGTTGGGAGCAGTACGCCAGCGGCAATGCCATCACCCGTGATGCCCGGGCACTGGCTGGCGAGCGTGCTGCCGGGACCGAGGCCCTGCTGGCGGCCTGCGGGGGCGACCCGACCCGGATCACCGGCGAGCTGGTGACCCGGGTGGCCAACGAGGGCGACCCGGTCTCGCGTGAAGTGATCGCGCGCACCGGCGAATGGCTCGGCGTCGGGATGGCCAACCTGTCGGCCGCCTTCGACCCGGGGGTCTTCGTGATCGGCGGCGGGGTCTCCGATGCCGACGACCTGTTGCTCGAGCCGGCCCGTGATGCCTACCGCCGGACCCTCACCGGTCGCGGCTACCGGCCGGAGGCCCTGATCGTACGGACCCATCTGCGCAACGACGCCGGGATGATCGGCGCAGCCGACCTGGCGCGGACCTTCCGGCGGCGTCGCCGACGCCGGACCACCAGCGACGAGCGCGGCGGCGCTCAGATCTTGCGGATCCGCACCCAACGCACCCGGTGATCGGCGGCCTTGCGCAGGATCGCGGTGGCCCGCCCCCGAGTGGGGCGGATGTTGGTCATCAGGTTCGGACCGTTGATGGTGTCCCACAGCCGGGTCGCGGTCGCCCGGGCCTCACCCTCGTCCAGGGTGGCGTAGCGGGTGAAGTACGAGCGGGGGTCACGAAAGGCTGTCTCCCGCAGCCGGAAGAACCGCTCGATGTACCAGCTCTTGACGTCGTCGGGGCTGGCGTCGACATAGACCGAGAAGTCGAAGAAGTCGCTCACCGTCAGCCCCGAGGTGCCGTCGGCGCGGACCCGAGCCGGCTGGAGGACGTTCAGGCCCTCGATGATCATGATGTCGGGTTGGTCGACCACGACCTTCTCGTCGGGCAGGATGTCGTAGCTCAGGTGGCTGTAGACCGGCGCCTCGACGTGACGCTTGCCGGACTTCACGTCCATCACGAACCGCAACAGTGCCCGACGGTCGTACGACTCGGGGAATCCCTTGCGGTGCAGCAGTCCGCGGCGTTCCAGCTCGGCATTGGGCCACAGGAAACCGTCGGTGGTGACCAGGGACACCCGGGGGTGCTCGGGCCAGGACGCGAGCAGCTCGCGCAGCACACGGGCCGTGGTCGACTTGCCGACCGCCACCGACCCGGCCACCCCGATCACGAAGGGCGTCCGTCGTACCGACAACCCCAGGAAATCATTGCTGGCATGGTGCAGCTCACCGGTGTGGTGGACATACATCGACAGCAACCGTGTCAACGGCAGGTAGACCTCGGCGACCTCGTTGAGGCTGGTGGGGTCGTGGACGCCGCGCAGCCGCGCCAAGGTCTCGTCGGTGATCGTCATCGGTGTCGTCGCGGCCAACTCGGCCCAGTCGGCACGGCTGCGCTCGACATAGGGCGACTCGTCGTGGTCGGTGGCCGAGGACCCCACCGAGTCGTCGGTCGGCCAGTCGGGCAGCTGTGTGGACGGTGACACGGGATCCGAGTCTACGGGGTGGACCCGTGCCCGGTGCTCTAGTCTGGGCGCCATGTGTGGGATCGTCGGGTACTGCGGACCCCGGGACCCGGTCGACGTGGTCGTCGCGGGCCTGCGCAGGCTGGAGTACCGCGGCTACGACTCGGCAGGAGTCGCCGTGCCCGCCGACGGACGGATCCGCGAGGTCAAGAAGGCCGGCCGGATCGCCAACCTGGAAGCGGCGCTGGCCGCGGACCCGTTGCCGTCGTCCGGTGCCGGGATCGGCCACACGCGGTGGGCGACCCATGGTGCGCCGGTCGACCTCAATGCCCACCCCCATGTCTCGGCCGACGGCCGGATCGCGCTGGTCCACAACGGGATCGTGGAGAACTGGGCCAGCCTGCGCACCGAGCTGGAGGCCGACGGTGTGGCGCCGGTCTCCGAGACCGACACCGAGATCGCGGTCCATCTGCTCGCCCGCGCGGTCGCCGGCGGGATCGATCTGACCACGGCGATGCGCCAGGTCGCCCCCCGACTGGAGGGCGCCTTCACCCTGGTGGCCGTCGACGCCCATGACCCCGGGACCGTGGTGGCCGCCCGTCGCAACTCCCCGCTGGTGGTCGGGGTGGGGCAGGGGGAGCACTTCGTGGCCTCCGACGTGGCCGCCTTCATCGCCCACACCCGCGAGGCGATCGAGCTCGGCCAGGACCAGGTCGTCACGATCACCGCTGACACCGTCGAGGTCACCGACCTCGACGGAGCACCGGGCGAGGTCCGTCCGTACCACGTCGACTGGGACCTGGCGGCCGCCGAGAAGGGCGGTCACGACTGGTTCATGCGCAAGGAGATCCACGAGCAGCCGGAGGCAATCGCGCACACCCTGCTGGGGCGCCACGATGTCGACGGGCGCCTGGTGCTCGACGAGCTGCGGATCTCCGAGGAGGAGCTGCGCCTGGTCGACACGATCGTGGTGATCGCCTGTGGCAGTTCGTTCTATGCAGGGATGGTCGCCAAGTATGCGATCGAGCACTGGGCCCGGATCCCGTGCGAGGTGGAGCTGGCCAGTGAGTTCCGCTACCGCGACCCGATCGTCGGGCCGCGCACCCTGGTGGTCGCGATCAGCCAGTCGGGTGAGACCGCCGACACCTTGATGGCGATCCGCCATGCACGGGCCCAACAGGCCCGGGTGCTCAGCATCTGCAACACCAACGGATCAACCATCGCCCGGGAGTCGGATGCGGTGATCCACACCCACGCCGGCCCGGAGATCGGGGTCGCCTCGACCAAGGGATTCCTGACCCAGCTGGTGGCCTGCTACCTCCTGGGGCTCTATCTGGCCCAGCTGCGTGGCACGAAGTTCGACGACGAGATCGCCGCCGTGGTGGCCGAGCTGGAGCGGATGCCGGTGATGGTCCAACAGGTGTTGGACGACCACGGCGTCGTCACCGAACTCGCCGCGGAGTTGGCCGGTGCCCGCTCGATCCTGTTCCTGGGCAGGCATGTCGGCTACCCGATCGCCCTGGAGGGCGCCCTGAAGCTCAAGGAGCTCGCCTACATCCATGCCGAGGGTTTCGCGGCCGGGGAGCTCAAGCACGGCCCGATCGCGCTGATCGAGCAGGACCTGCCGGTCTTCGTGGTCGTCCCGCCGCAGGGGCGCGACCAGTTGCACACCAAGGTGGTCTCGAACATCCAGGAGATCCGGGCCAGGGGAGCCCGGACGGTCGTGCTCGCAGAGGAGGGCGACCCGATCGCGGCCGCCCACGCCTCCGTCCTGATCACCCTGCCGAAGGTGTCGACCCTGCTGCAGCCACTGGTCGCGGTGGTCCCGCTGCAACTGTTCGCCTGTGAGCTGGCGACCCGGCAGGGCCACGACGTCGACCACCCCCGCAACCTGGCCAAGTCGGTGACCGTCGAGTGAGGACCGCATGATCGTCGGAGTCGGCATCGATGTCTGCGAGATCTCCCGTTTCGACCAGACACTGCAGCGCAGCCCCGGGCTGGTCGAGAAGGTGTTCACCCCCCAGGAACGGGTGACGCACTCCGGCGCGGACCGTTCCGCACAGTCGTTGGCGGCCCGGTTCGCCGCCAAGGAAGCCCTCGCCAAGGCCTTGGGCGCCCCGTCCGGACTGTCCTGGCAGGACGCCGAGGTCATCACCGACGAGACCGGTCGACCCACCATCGAGGTCCGCGGCACCGTCGCCGGGCGCGCCGCCGAGCTCGGCATCGTGACCATCCACGTCTCGCTGTCCCATGACGCCGGGGTCGCCTCGGCCGTGGTGATCTGCGAGGCCTGAGCTGCTGGCCGGCGTGACAGGCTGGGGCCATGGAACTTGTGTCGAGCATCGCCCAGGTCCTCACGGCCGAGGAAGCCGCCTTCGCCGCGCTCGGTGAGTCGGCCGACGATCCGCGGGGCAGCACACTGATGCAGCGGGCAGCCGCCGGGCTGGCGGCCGTGGTCGGACGCGAGCTGCGTCTGGTCGCCGGTGGTCACTACGGGGCCTCGGTGCTGGTGCTGGCCGGCTCCGGCAACAACGGCGGTGACGCCCTCCATGCAGCGGCCCGACTGGCCCGCCGCGGCGTCGGGGTGAGGCTGCGCCGTACGGGGTCCGGTGTGCACGCCGGCGGGTGGCAGGCTGCGCTGGACGCCGGGGCGCGCGAGGTCGACGCCGACGAGGCGATGGCCCTGATCGACCGGGGTCGGGTCGACCTGGTCATCGACGGGATCCTCGGGATCGGAGGACGGCCGGGGCTGAGCGGGGAGCCGGCCGAGCTCGCCCGCGCCTGCCGCCGCTGCGGGGTCACCGTGGTGGCGGCCGACCTGCCGTCCGGTCTCGACGCGGACCGTCCCGGGGTGGCCGACGACGCCTTCCGGGCCACGGTGACGGTCACCTTCGGAGCCCGCAAGCCGTGTCACGTCAGCGAACCCGCGGCCTCGGCCTGTGGCCGGGTCGAGCTGGTCGACATCGGACTCGAGGTCGACGCGCTCGCCGAGTGCTGGGGCCCGGACGAGGTCGCCGCGGTCTGGCCGGTCCCGGGCCCGACCAGCGACAAGTACGCCCGCGGCGTGGTCGGGCTCGACACCGGATCGCGGCACTACACCGGCGCCGCGGTGCTGGGTGCGGCCGGCGCGGTCCATGCCGGTGCCGGGATGGTGCGCTTCACCGGTGCGGACCGGGCCGCCGACGAGGTGATCGCCCGCTTCCCCAACGTGGTCAGGGCCAACGGACGGGTCCAGGCCCTGGTGCTGGGCTCGGGCTGGGGAGAACGGGTCGATGCCGCCGAGACGGTGGCCGGCGCGGTCGCCAGCGGTCTGGGCGTGGTCCTCGATGCCGACGCACTGTCGCACCTGCCGACCGGTCCGCTCGGCGCACGGGTGCTGCTCACCCCCCATGCCGGCGAGTTGGCCCGGATGCTGCGCCTGGACCGCACCGAGGTCGAGGCCGACCCGGTCGCGGCGGTCCGCGAAGCCGTACGACGGACGGGGGCGACGGTCCTGCTCAAGGGGGCCACCCAGTACGTCGCCGTGCCGGAACGGGACCGGATCGGGATCGCGGTGCCCGGCCCGGCCTGGACCGGGCAGGCCGGATCGGGCGACGTGCTGGCCGGGATCTGCGGTGCCCTGCTCGCGGCTGGGCTCGACCCGTACGACGCAGCGCTGGCCGGGGCCTCGGTGCAGGCCCTCGCTGCCGCCGAACGACCCGGGCCCCACCCACCCCAGGAGATCGCGGCGAGGGTGCCTGCGGTGGTCCACGCCCTCGTCGCTGACAGCTGACGGACGTGTGGCTGCGCTGGCTCGGCCGTGCTGCATAGAGTGGTCCTGCACCCACCGACCACGGCGCCGAGGAAGATGACAGATGCACGATGACCGGCAGCAGACCGAGCAGCGCCTCCACCGGGTGCTCACCCGTCGCCTTCCGCACGCCCTGTACCGCCAGACCGGGATCGAGCCCGAGCTCACCGTCTGGCATGCCCCGGGCGAACCGGTCCCGGCCACCGACGCCATCGGGCAGGAGTACCAGCCGATCGCTCCGGGGGATCCGTGGGGTCGCGCCTGGTCCACCAGCTGGATCCATGTCACCGCCGAGGTGCCCGAGGAGTACGCCGACACCACCCTCGAGCTCGTGGTGGACCTCGGCTACACCGGTGGCCCCGGCTTCACCTGTGAAGGGCTGATCCACACCCCGGACGGGATCCCGGTCAAGGGCGTCCACCCGGAGAACCGCTACCTGGTGCTGCCCGCCGGGACCACCACGATCGACCTCTACATCGAGGCGGCCGCCAACCCCGACGTCGGCGGCACCGGGTTCGACCCGACCCCGTACGGCGACTGGGACAGCGCCGGCGACGAGCCGATCTATCGCCTGGGTGCGATCGAGGTCCTGGTTCCCGAGCCGGAGGTGGCTGCACTGCGCCACGACCTCGAGGTGGCCGGTGACCTCGCGAAGTCGCTGCCGAGTGAGCAGGCCCGCCGTTGGCAGCTGACCGCGGCGATCGGGCGCGCCCTCGACCGGCTCGACACCGCCGACATCGTCGGCACCGCGGCCGCAGCCCGGGCTGAGCTGACCGAGGCCCTCGCACTCCCGGCCACCGCCTCGGCCCACCGCATCACCGCCGTGGGCCACGCCCACATCGACTCGGCCTGGTTGTGGCCGCTGCGCGAGACCGTGCGCAAGGTGGCCCGGACCGTCAGCAATGTCTGCGCCCTGGCCGAGGACTACCCGGAGCTGGTCTTCGCCTTCTCCTCGGCCCAGCAGCACGCCTGGGTCCGTGACCACCACCCGCAGGTGTGGGAACGACTCAAGAAGGCGGTCGCCGACGGGGTCGTCGTCCCGGTCGGCGGCATGTGGGTCGAGTCCGACACCAACATGGTCGGTGCCGAGGCGATGTGTCGCCAGTTCGTCCAGGGCAAGCGTTTCTTCCTCGACGAGTACGGGATCGAGACCGACGAGGTGTGGCTGCCCGACTCCTTCGGCTACGCCGCCGGCCTGCCGCAGATCGTCGACCAGTCGGCGACCACGTACTTCCTCACCCAGAAGATCTCGTGGAACCGGGTCAACAAGTTCCCCCACCACACCTTCTGGTGGGAAGGGATCGACGGCACCCGGGTGTTCACCCACTTCCCCTCGGCCGACACCTACAACGGCACCATCCGTGACGAGATCAGCCACGCCTCGAGCAACTATGCCGACAAGGCGGGCAACAACCGGTCCCTGCTGCCCTTCGGCTACGGCGACGGCGGCGGTGGTCCCACCCGCGAGATGATGGAGCGGATCCGTCGTACCGGTGACCTCGAGGGCAGCCCGGTCGTCGGGATCGACACCCCGGCAGGATTCTTCGACAAGGCCCACGACGAGCTCGCCGAGAGTGCAGCGGTCTGGTCCGGTGAGCTCTACCTCGAGCTGCACCGCGGCACCCTGACCTCGCAGCACCGCACCAAGCAGGGCAACCGTCGCAACGAACACTTGTTGCGCGAGGCCGAGCTGTGGGCTGCGACCGCGGCCGTCCGTCACGGCGCGGACTATCCCCAGGAGCAGCTCGACCGGCTGTGGCAGCAGGTGTTGCTGCTGCAGTTCCACGACATCCTGCCCGGCACGTCGATACACTGGGTGCACCGCGAGGCCGAGCAGATGCATGCCCAGATCACCGCCGAGCTCGAAGAGCTGATCGGCAACGCCCAGCAGGTGCTCGCCGGCGACGGCGACGTGGCCGTGGTCTTCAACGCGGCGGTCTCCGAGCGTGACGGCGTACCTGCCATGGGGGCGGCCCGGGTGCGGGACCGGGCCAAGGTCAAGGTCGCCAAGCAGGGCAAGGGATGGACGATCAGCAACGGGCTGATCACCGTCACCGTGGACGCCTCGGGTGTGCTGACCTCGGTCATCGACCACACCGACGACACCGGTGAGACCGACCGTGAGGTGTTGGCCGGACCGTCCAACCTGCTCCAGCTCCACCAGGACTTCCCGGTGCGCTGGGACGCCTGGGACGTCGACTCCTACTACCGCAACAATGTCACCGACGTCACCGGCGTCGACACCGTCCGTACGATCGAGCGTGGTGTGGAGATCACCCGAAGCGTCGGTGGGTCCACCCTGGTGCAGACCATCACGGTGCAGCCGGGGGAGAACCGCGTCGACTTCACCCTGGACGTCGACTGGCAGGAGACCGAGAAGTTCCTCAAGGCAGCGTTCGTCCTCGACATCGCCGCCGACCGGAGCGCGGCCGAGACCCAGTTCGGTCACCTCTTCCGACCGACCCATGCCAACACCAGTTGGGATGCGGCCCGTTTCGAGGTGGCGGCACACCGTTACCTCCATGTGGCCGAGGAGGGCTACGGTGCCGCGCTGGTCAATGAGTCGACCTACGGCCACGACGTACGACGGGTGAGCGTCGGCAACGAGATCGCCACCGAGGCACGGTTGTCGCTGCTGCGGGCGCCGCGCTACCCGGACCCCGACACCGACCGTGGTGAGCACAGCTTCCGCTACGCCCTGGCCGTCGAGGCCGACACGACCCGAGCGGTCCAGGAGGGCTACGCCATCAACCTGCCGCCGCGGACGGTGGCCGGACAGGGCCGAGCGGTGGCGCCGCTTGTGTCGGTGGACAACCCCGAGATCGTCGTGTCGGCAGTGAAACTGGCCGATGACGGCTCCGGTGACGTGATCGTGCGGCTCTACCAGGCGACCGGTGCCCGCAGCCACGGCGTGCTCGCCACCGACTTCGGCGCGAAGTCCGTGGTGGCCACCGACCTGTTGGAGCGTCCGATCGGCAAGCGGCGCAAGGGGGCCAGCCCGATCTCGGCCGACTCCCGGGCCGCGCGGCTCAAGCCGGTGCTGCGCTCGGGCGAGGTCGAGCTCGACCTGCGCCCGTTCCAGATGGCGACCTTGCGCTTCACCCGCTGACCGGCACCGGCTGGTCCAGGGTGGCCCGTGTGGCCTTGTCGCGACCGGAACGCCTGACACGGCATGATGGAGCGGTGAGCATGATCGATCCAGCCACCGCGTCGGCCGTCATCGACTGGTCGGCGTATCGGCACAACCTCACGGTCCTGGCCGACCATGTCGCCCCGGCCACCCTGATGGCGGTGGTGAAGGCCGACGGCTACGGCCACGGCATGGTCGAGGCCGCCCGCCAGGCCCGGGCGGCCGGGGTGACCTGGCTCGGGGTCGCGGTCGCCGGTGAGGCGCTGACCCTGCGTGCCCAGGGCGATCGGGGTCGGCTGATGTGCTGGCTCTACGGACCGCAGGAGGACTTCACCGGGTTGGTCGGCGCCGAGGTCGACCTGTCGGTCTCGTCGCTGGCTGAGTTGGACCGGATCGCAGCGGCCGCCCGCAGCCTGGGTCGTAAGGCCCGGGTGCACCTCAAGGTCGACTCCGGCCTGTCGCGCAACGGGTGCCCGGTCGAGCAGTGGCCCGAGCTGTGCCGCGCCGCTGCCGCCCGCACCGGTGAGGTCGAGGTGGTCGCGGTCTGGACCCATCTGGCCGCGGCCGAGGAGCCGGACCACCCGTCCGTGCCGGCCCAGCTGACCACCTTCGACCAGGCCTTCGCCCTCGCCCGTGAGCACGGGCTGAGCCCGATCCGCCATGTCGCCAACTCGGCGGCGGCGATGATCCTGCCGCAGGCCCGCTACGAGCTGGTCCGGGTCGGGATCGCCGGGTACGGCATCGACCCGGGTGTCGGCGTGGCCGACCGTGCCGGGATCGCCCTCGCACCGGTGATGACGTTGCGGGCCGCCCTGGTCAACGTCAAACGGATCCCTGCCGGGGCAGGGGTCTCGTACGGCCACACCTGGATCGCGCCCCGCGACACGGTGGTCGGACTGGTGCCGCTGGGCTACGCCGACGGGATCGTCCGCGCGGCCGGCAACCGGGCCAGCGTGGTCGTCAACGACCGGGAGGTCCCGCTGGTCGGGCGGGTCTGCATGGACCAGTGCGTGGTCGACCTCGGCCCGGACAGCCGGGACCGGGTGGGGGACCCGGTGGTGATGTTCGGCCAGCAGGGGCGTGCCGTGAACGACTTCGCCGCCGACTGCGACACCATCGGCTACGAGATCGTCACCCGGATCGGGTCGCGCGTGCCCCGGGTGGCCCAGGTGGCCGGGTCGGTGGAAGTGAGCCGCGATGAGTGAGCTGGAGAAGCAGCCCGAACCGGGACGTCGCTCCCTGGTCGGGCGCACGGTCGCCACGGCCGCCGGGGTGGTCGGCCTGGCCGCTGCCGGGATCGCGGCCGGCCTGGAGCTGGAGCGTCGCCTGGTGAGCAAGGCACGACGGCGGGTCCACGAGGCCGACGACGAGCCGTACTTCTCGCTGCGCTCCGGCGGTCCCCGTGTCGTGACCGAGGACGGGGTGGAGCTGCACGTCGAGGTCGACGAGTTCGCCGAGGACCCCGACGGCATCACCGTCGTGATGGTCCACGGCTATGCCTTGTCGTTGGACTGTTGGCACCACCAGCGTGCGTACTTCCGTGACCGGGCACGGGTCGTGCTGTACGACCAGAGGTCCCACGGCCGCTCGGGCCGCTCCGACCCCGAGCACTGTCGGATCCCGCAACTGGCCCGTGACCTCGCCCAGGTCCTCGACGAGGTGGTCGGTGACGGCCCGGTGCTGCTGTTGGGCCACTCCATGGGCGGCATGACGATCATGCACCTGGCCCAGGACCGTCCGGAGCTGTTCGGCGACCGGATCATCGGCGTCGGGCTCTGCGCGACCTCGGCGGGTGACCTTGCCGAGCACTCGTTGGTGCCGGTGATCCCGGGGCGGACCTTCGCCCGGATCACCCCGCCGCTGCTGACCACGCTGATCAAGCTGCCGCAGATCG
The DNA here is from genome assembly GCA_018715445.1 of Candidatus Avipropionibacterium avicola. Taxonomy (GTDB): domain Bacteria; phylum Actinomycetota; class Actinomycetes; order Propionibacteriales; family Propionibacteriaceae; genus Avipropionibacterium; species Avipropionibacterium avicola. The sequence goes on from DVLP01000281.1 coordinate 11,298, forward strand.
TCGAGCAGGGGCGTCGGGCCGGTTCGGACATCGGCTGGGTCGTCACCAAGCGGATGGCCTTCGGACGCAACGACGTGCCGACCTCGATGGTGGAGTTCGTCTCCGAGATGTTGGCCGAGATCCCGCTGCAGGTGGTCGCCGACTTCTATCCGGCCTTCGCCGAGGTCGACGAGGTCGACGCCTTCGACACCCTGGCCCACGTCGAGTGCTGCGTGATCGGTGGCGTCAAGGACACCATCACCCCGTTCACCCACACCGAACGGATCCTCGAACTGCTGCCCAGCGCGGAGTCGGTCGTGATCGAGGACGCCGGTCACATGGTGATGATCGAGCACCACGACCAGGTCAACGCCGCCTTCTCCGCCCTCCTTGAGCGGTCCCGACGAGCCGTACCGTCGCGCTGAGGTCGGCCCCTCGACGAGCTCGGGGGTCGGAAGGCGGAGGCACGGGGGTCGGTCAGGACGGGGTGGGCTGGCGGAAGACCAGCACCAGCACGCGGGCACCGAGGGCGAAGGCGAACAGCAGCAGGACGGCGCCCAACACCTGGAACAGGGTGAGCGGGTCGAGCACCGTCGGCCCGCCGGGGCTGACCAGCAGCATCACCCCGCACACCGACAGTGCAGCGGCCAGCACCGCCAACACGAGTTGGTGCACGATCGAGGTCACGAAGTCACGCTCGTCCCGTCGGCCGAACAGGCGTACCCCGACGGTGAAGCGGCCGTCCTCCAGTTGACTGGTCAGTTGGTTGATCCGACGGGGGAGGCGTTGCACGATCGGCAGCCAGCCGGCCAGCTGGGTCTCGAGCTCGGACCGTACGGCGGTGGGTTCCAGCTGGGCCGCCATCATGGCCTGGCCCTGCTCGCGGGCCGAGGTGACCAGGTCGAGCCCGTCCGACAACAGCCCCAGTGATCCCTCCAGGGCCCCCAGTGCACGGAAGGCGGCCGCGATCGAGGGTGGGATCGCGAACCGGTGCTGCACCACGAGCCGGATCAGGTCGGCGAACAGGGCGGCCGAGCCGGTCCCGGCCAGGCCCCCGCCGTAGCGGACGAGGAGTTGGCCGACCTGACGCTCCAACAGTCGGTCGTCCAGGTCGTCGGGCCGGTCGAGCAATTCCAGCAGGGCGTCGGTGGCGGCAATCGCATCACCACGATCGGCCGCGGTCAACAACAGGCCCAACCCCTGGCGGGTGGCTCGGTCGAGCCGACCCACCGATCCCAGGTCGAGCAGGGCCAGCCGGTCGTCGTCCAGGACGAAGATGTTGCCCGGATGGAGGTCGGCGTGGAACACCCCGCTCACCATCACCTGACGCAGCACGGCGGTGAACAGGTCCTGAGCCATCGTGGACCGCTGCTGCGCCGTCAGGGAGGCGATCCGTTCGTCGGCTTGGGAGAGGGGCTGGCCGTCGAGCCGTTCCATCACCAGCAACCGTGACCCGGACAGCTCCGGGTACGGCGTCGGCACCCGGACCAGGTCACTGGCCGCGGCGATCGCCTGAAGGTTGGCCAACTCGACGCGGTAGTCGAGTTCTTCCAACAGGGACTGGGCAAACCCGTCGGCGAGGGCGACCACGCCGAGCGAGCGTCCCCACTGGGTCGTGCGTTCCAGTCGGTGCGCGAGCTGGGCCATGATGTCCAGGTCGGCCTCGGCCTGCGCCCGGGCCCTGGGCCGTTGCACCTTCACCACGACCGGGGTGCCGTCCTGCAGTGTCGCTGCATGGATCTGGGCGAGCGAGGCGGCCGCCAGCGGCTCGGGGTCCACGGTGGCGAAGACCTCGTCGACGGGTCGTCCCAGCTCCTGCTCGACGACCGGGCGGACGGACTCCCAGGGATCAGCGGGCACCCTCGAGTGCAGGGTGGAGAACTCGGTGACGAAGGCGGGCGGCACCACGTCGGGGCGGGTGGCCAGCATCTGACCGAGCTTGACGAAGGTCACCCCGGCGTCGGTCATCGCCTCCCGGGCACTGCGCGCCACCCGGGCGATCGGTTCGCTCCGGTTGCGTGGGCGCAGGTAGCCGGCCAGGCCGTGCTTGGTCAGGATGGCGATGATCGCCAGGTAGCGACGGCTCCGGGCGCGACGGGCCGGCAGCGAGCGGAGCAACTGGATCGGACCGGGCAGCGATCCGGTGGGCACGAACGCTTCGAGGATGACCATGGCGATGACCTGCAGCACCACCACCCAGGCCAGCAGCACCACCGAGACCAGCGAGGCGATCAGCAACACCGTCGGATCGGAGGCCGTGGTGACACCGAGTGCCTGCCAGGTCGCCGTGACGGCCGGCACGGCCAGGGTGGCGACGGCGAAGCTGAGCACGAGGGTACGAGGCCACCCGACGGGTGCGCCGACCAACCTGCGGGACACCAGACCGAGGATGAGCGCATTGACCAGCGAGCTGAGCAGCCACGCCACCGTGTCCACGGGATCTCCACATCGTCACCGGACCATCGATCGCGCCCCAGCCTACGGGTGAGGCTCACCTAATGGGCGCGTGCCTCGGCCGGAGGGTGATGATGTGGCTTCGCCGCATCTGAGGAGGAGCACGGTGAACAGTCCGGCCAACGGTCCGATCGATGTGATTCTCGTGGGGGTGGGCCACCGGACCGTGACCTACGCCCGCTATGCCCAGACCCGACCCGACGAGATGCGGGTGGTGGCCGTCGTCGATCCGGATCCGGTCCGGCGCGAGCAGGTCTCCGAGCAGTTCGGGATCGCCGAGGACCGGCGCTACGAGTGGATCGCCGACCTGCCGGCCGAGCAGCTCGGCCGCGCCGCGATCAACGGCACCATGGACGACATCCACGTCGAGACCTCCCTGGAGCTGTTGGAGCGCGGTTACGACCTGTTGCTGGAGAAGCCGATCTCGTTGGAGGCGGCCACGATGATGCAGCTCCAGCGTCGCGCCGACGAGCTGGGTCGGACCGTGGTCGTCTGCCACGTGCTGCGTCATGCGCCGTTCTACTCCGCCATCAAGGAGCGCCTGGCCGCCGGTGAGATCGGCGAGGTCGTCACCGTCGACATGGCCGAGATGGTCGCGTACGACCACATGGCGACCTCGTACGTCCGGGGTCGGTGGCGCAGCGAGGAGTCCTGCGGATCGTCCTTCCTGATGGCGAAGTCGTGCCACGACATGGACCTGATGTCGTGGTTCGCCCAGCCGGCCGCCCCGGTGAAGGCCACCAGTACCGGTGCCCGGAAGTTCTTCACCGAGCAGAACGCTCCGGAGGGCTCGGGATCACGCTGTCTGGTGGACTGCCAGATCGAGTCGACCTGCCCGTTCTCGGCCCGTCGGATCCACGTCGAGCAGAACCGGCACACCTTCTATGCCTGGGAACCGCTGGAGCACTTGGGTCGCCCGCCGACCACCGAGGAGAAGCTGGAGTCGCTGCGCACCGACAACCCGTACGGGCGCTGTGTCTGGCGCTGCGACAACGATGTGGCCGATCGTCAGTCGGTGGCCGTCGAGTTCGACAACGGCTCGACCGGCAACCTCACCCTGGTCGGGACGGCCGCCAAGGGTGACCGCACGGTCCACATCGTCGGTACCCGCGGCGAGATCATCGGGTCGCTGCACGAGCAGAGCTTCGTGCTGCGCCGCTTCGACGCCGGCCCGCAGCCGTACACCGAGGAGGTCGTCTCCACCGTGCCGGTCGACGACGGGCAGTACGCCAGCCACGGCCACGGCGGCGGAGACCTGCGCCTGGTCGAGGACTTCGTCAAGGTCCTCAACGGCGGCACACCGACCCTGTCCACGACGTCGTTGGCCGACTCGGTGAACGGTCACCTGGCCGGCTTCGCCGCCGAGCAGGGCCGCCTGGAGGGCCGCTGGGTCGAGCTCTCCGAGCTCCGCTCCTGATCCGCCCGGCCGCAGTCGCCCCGCGCCCCGCCCCAGAGGCGAATTACCGCAGGTCATTCGTTTGACCCCACGTCCTGCGTGGTGCCAAACGGTGCAACGTAGGTCAACCGGGGCTCGGCTCCGGTCGGCTGACGGCATGGGCGGCCTGGGTCAGTGGGTCCGCTCGGGAGCGCCGAGATCCAGCTCGACGCGACCCACGGCCGCCACTGGCGCGACCCGCCCCTCCTCCAACTGGTACTGACAACCAACGATGGCCAGGTTGCCGGCGGCGACCGCATCGCTGATCACCCGCGAGTTGCGCATCAGGTCGTTGATCGTCGTGGCCAGGTGGCGCCGACCGACCGCGTCGGCGTCGATCAGGCTGGGATCCACGTACGGGGTGTCGCGGTGCTCGCTCAGCCACTCCTGCTGCACTGCGGGCTGGATGTGCTCCAGCTCCGAGCGAATCGCCGGGGTGACGTCACGGGGACCCTGACTGGACTGGTCGATGGCCGCAGCGACGGCACCACAGGAGCAGTGGGCGAGCACCACGATGACGGCGACACCGAGCTCGGCGACCGCGAACTCCATCGTGGCGATGGTGTTGTCGTTCGCGATCTGGCCGATGTTGCGTGCCACGAACAGCTCGCCGAGCCCACAGTCGAACAGGATCTCGGCCGCCACCCGGGAGTCCGAGCACCCCAGGAAGGCTGCGTCCGGGGCCTGGCTGTCGGACAGCTCGGAGCGGCGGGCCGCACTCTGCTGCGGGTGTTGCAGGGTGCCGCCCATGAAGCGTTCGTTGCCCTGCGCGAGTGCATCCCAGGCCTGTTGCGGTGTCACTCGCTGCAACGTCATCCTCGGTGTCCCTTCGGTTCGGTGGTGAGGCCTCCACTGTGTCACGGCGCGTGCCCATCGTGGCCCACGGTCCACGATTCGCGGAACCCACCCCGACGACACGGCTCGGTCGGTTCACCTCACAGCTCGTCAGTGGGGGTGCCGTCCTCGAGATGGCCCTCCGGGCTCCCGTGCTGAATCCTTGCGGTGGCGCGAGTGGTGATCGGAGCATCCGGCCGGGACACGTACGGCATCACGCGGTACTCATTCGTCAGCAGGTCAGGGGTCAACGTGACCCGGCAATAGCCACGCTGCTGGTTGTAGAACTTCAACCAGGGATTGGCGATCGGGTAGTCGATGCCCTGCTGCGGCAGATCGTCACCGTCGCGTTGGCTGCTGATCGACGTGCCGACGATCTCCGTACCGACGACCGGGGAGTCGGGGTCGTCGAAGTCGGTCTTGAGGTCGGCGAGATAGTTGCAGTGCCGGTCGCCGGTGATCACGACGAGGTTCTCCACTCCGCGCTCATGCGCTTCGGTGAGCACGAGGTTGCGCTCGGTGACGAAGCCGCCGTCCCACGAGCCGTACCAGGCCTCGACCTCCGGGTCGACGTCCCGGTCAATCTGCACCATGGGTGCTTGGTTGCCGATGATCTGCCAGCGGGCCCGCGACGACGAGAAGCCGTCGATGAGCCAGTCGCGCTGCTTGCCACCCAGCATGGTGGCATCGGGATCGATGTGGCCCTCGTGCGACGAGCGGTACTGCCGGGTGTCGAGCATGGTGAAGTCGGCGAGGTCGCCGTACTGGACCCGGCGGTGGATCCGCATGTCGTGGCCCGACGGCATCTGGTCGTGACGCAGCGGCTGGTTCTCGTACATCGCCTGGAACCCTGCGGCCTTGCGCTCGTTGTAGTCAGCAGGCATCTCGCTGGGATCGTCGACGTAGGGCCAGATGGCGGCCACTTCGTGATCGTCGAACGTCGTCACCCAGGGACACATCGCATGGGCGTCCTGAAGGAGAGGGTCCGCCTTGTACAGCGCGTACTGCAGCCGGTACCGCGGAAGGTCGTAGCACTGGGTACGCAGATAGTCCGGCAGCGGTTCACCGGTGTGCAGGATGGGGTCCTCCACGTACGACTTCTCGTAGATGTAGTCGCCCAGGTGGACGACCAGATCGAGGTCCTCCTCCGCCATGTGCTGGTACGCGGTGTAGAAGCCGGCCTCGTAGCTCTGACAGGACGCGATCGCGAAGTTCAGTGACGAGGGCGTGGTGCCCAGCTCCGGAGCCGTACGGGTGCGGCCGACCGGCGAGAGGTGTTCGCCGACGCGGAAGCGGTACCAGTAGTGCCGGCTCGGTTGCAGACCATGGATCTCGGGATGCACCGAGTGGCCCAGCTCCGGTGAGGCGACGACCGTTCCGGACCTTACGATGCGCGTGAACCCGGGGTCCTCCGACACCTGGTACTGGACCGGGAACCGCCGCTCCGGCATACCTCCCCGGCCATCGGCGGCCAGGGGCTCGGTGGCCAGGCGAGTCCACAGCACCACCCCGTCCGGGGCAGGGTCACCCGAGGCGACACCCAGCGTGAAGGGATCCTGTCGTGGGGGCGTTTCGGCATAGGCGTTGGTGCTCCAGGCGCCGGTGCCCAGCATGACGGCAGTCGCGCCGGCCGTGGAGTAGCCGAGGAAGCGGCGACGACCGACGCCCTTGGCATGGAGGTGATTTGACATGTCTGCTCTCCTGTCGGTGTGCAGCGTCTGACGCCGACAGGGCCACTCCGCCATGGGCGGTCGCATCGGCTTCGCTGCCGCCGCAACCAGGTGCGGCAGGGGACTGCGCACTTTCCTACCAGATCAGGGTCCGTCGCTGTGGGACCTGGATCGGATCAACCGCAACCCCAGTGACGAGGTCGGGATGACCGTGGAGGCCGGCGTGTTGCGGTGTGCAAAACATCACCGAAATTCGGGGAATCGGTCTCTCGACGGAGGTGGGGTACCCCGCGTACGCTCGTCACATGACTGGGACAGCACACGCTCCCCTCTCCGCTGACATGGAGGAGTGGGACGACGACCTCAAGCACCGGTATCCCACGCCCGAAAGTGCCTCGGAGCATGTTTTCCGTGACTACGCGGCCGAGGTACGACCCTCGGTCAAGGAGTTCTACCGGCTGAACCATGTCAACCAGACCCACGCCTTCGCCACCGCCAAACGAGCCGAGTACGGCGGCTTGAACCACGCGGTGATGGGTGTCTGGGAGGCGATGGAGTACCTCAACGAGCTGGTCGACGACTCCGACCCCGACACCGACGCCACCCAGATCGAGCACCTGCTGCAGACCTCGGAGGCGATGCGGGCCGACGGTCGGCCGCGCTGGATGATCCTGGCCGGCGCGATGCACGACCTCGGCAAGATCCTCTGCCTCTGGGGCGAACCGCAGTGGGCGGTGGTCGGCGACACCTACCCGCTCGGCTGCGCCTTCTCCGACACGATCGTGTTCAGCGAGTACTTCGCCGACAACCCCGACGCGCAGGACCCGGTGATGGGCACGACGTACGGGATCTACGAGCCGGGCTGTGGTTTCGACAACGTCACCCTCTCCTGGGGCCATGACGAGTACATCTACCGGGTGGTCAAGGACTACCTGCCGCTCGAGGCGCAGTACATGTTGCGCTACCACTCGTTCTATCCGTGGCACCGCGAAGGCGCCTACGACCACTTGGCCAGCGACCACGACCGCGAGATGCTGCAGTGGGTCCTCGCCTTCAACCAGTACGACCTGTACACCAAGACCGACCACCGACCGGACCCGGCCGAGCTGAGGCCGTACTACGAGGACCTGATCGCCGAGTTCTTCCCGCCCACCATCCGGTGGTGAGCACCGACGACCGCTCGGCTGCTCGCCCGCGACACCGTCGCACGGTAGTGCCCGAGCAACTCGTCGCACACGGCTGACCACGTCCGCCCGGTGACCCCGGCACGGGCGGACGTGGCGAAGGCCTGGCGTTTGCGCTCGTCACCCAACAGGTCCTGGACCTGCTGGCGGCCGGTGCGCAGGTCCCCGGGGGGATAGAGCCAGCCGTTGTGGGAGGGCCGCACCAGGTCCAGTGGGCCGCCCCGGGCAGGCGCGATCACCGGCGTACCGCTGGCGAGCGCCTCCTGGATCGTCTGGCCGAAGGTCTCCAACTCTCCTGTGTGCACGAAGAGATCGGCGCTGGCCATCGCGGTCGGGACGGCTTCGCCGGTCTGCTGCCCGAGGAAGACGGCGTCGGGCAACTGCGCCTCGAGGACCTTGCGACGAGGCCCGTCACCGATCACCACCAACCGGGTGCCGGGCAGCGTGGTCAGCTCGGCCAGGTCCTCCACCTGCTTCTCCGCAGCCAGCCGGCCCACGTACAGGATGATCCGTTCGCCGTGCGGAGCCATCCGAGCCCGCCACACCCGATCGGCCTTGCCCGGGTGGAACCGCGTGGTGTCGACCCCGCGACCCCACAGGCCGACCCGCTCCACCCCGTGCGCACTCAGTTGGTCGGCCGAGAAGCGTGACGGCGCCAGCGTCAGATCGGTCAGGTTGTGCAGGTGGCGGACCCACCGCCACAGCATCGGCTCGGCCGCTGCCATCTGGTAGCGGGCGGCATAGCTGGGCACGTCGGTCTGATAGATCGAGACCATGGCGATCCCCAGGCGGCGCCCGAGCTGGACCGCCGGGTGGCACGTCACGAAGGGGGCGGCCAGGTGCATCACGTCCGGGGCGAAGTCGACCAACAACCGTTCCAGCCGGGACCGGCCCGCCGGGGCCACCCGGACCTCCCGATAGCCGGGCAGTCCCAGTGACGGCAGCCGGACCACCTCGAAGCCCTCGCACTCGGTCGGCTCGTCCGGGCCGTACGACGGAGCCACCACCACCGCCTGGTGCCCACTGACCCGTAGGTGCTCCAACAACCGTTGCACCGAGTGGGTGACGCCGTTGACATGGGGGAGGAACGATTCGCTGACCACGACCACTCGCACACCGGTCACGCTGCCGAGCCGGGGTGGCCTCCGAGGTGGCCTTGTCCGACATGTCGGACAACGGCGGGTGACCGATCGGCACGGGCTGGCCTTCAGGTGCTGGTCTCTTCATGGGTCGGTCTTGTCGTGACCGAGGCGGCTCAGTACTGTGTCGCGGGTGAGGCAGCGACGTCTGGGGGACAGCCGCGCAAGCCTCGACGAGGAGTGTCATGTCCGTACGGCCCGAGACTGCGAGCCGACGTCGTTTCCTGGGTGGTGCCCTGGCCCTGCCGACCGGCTTCGTCGCCGGGTCCGGCCTGCTGGCTGATCCCGGCCCCTGGATCGGTGTCGCCCACGCCGCCCCGGCCATCGCGGACCCGACCAGCCGAGCGGCCTTCGACGAGCTCGACCTCGCCTTCAACGACGGCCACGGCTACCGCGACGAGACCAACGACAAGGACAGCTCAGGGCTGAGCGGCAAGCTCGCCTGGGGTGAGGCCTACGTCCTGCAGGCCTACGCGCTGATGTACGAGGCCCACGGCGACACCCACTACCTCGACAAGATGGTCGACCACCTCGACCGCGTACTGGCCAACCGGGACAGCGAACGCGGCGTGAGCGACCATGCCGGTCACTCGCACCCGGCGTGGCGGGCCGACGACCCGTACACGGTGGGGTACGCCACGCTGACCGACGCCGACGGTGCCCCGGTCTTCGAGATCCGCTCGGCCTTGGCCTACGCCGACAGTTGCACGGTCTCGGTGACACCGGGATCGGCACCGGGACTGTTCAGCCTCGACATCGAGAACGCCCAGTACGACCGGGTGACCAGCCATCGCGACCTGAGCGCTGACCCGGAGAGCCCCGACTATGCCGTCACCCGTCTGACCGAGGGCTTCCACGCCGAGGCGCCGGCCCGGGTGCTGGTCACCGTCCGAGACCTGCGCGAGTCCGGACAGCAGACCGGAGCGCCGCAACCCGACACCCTCACCCTGGAGTCGCGCCCGTACGTCTTCGAGGTCCACACCGGGCAGATCGTGCTGCCGATGGTGCAGTTCGCCCGGATCGTGTTCGCCGATCCCGGTGTCACCGAGACCGTGCAACTGTCGGCATAGGCCAGGGCCGAGCGGATCTCGAAGACCGGGGCACCGTCGGCGTCGGCCAGCGTGGCGTACCCCACCGTGTACGGGTCGTCGGCCCGCCAGGCGGGGTGCGAGTGGCCGGCATGGTCACTCACGCCGCGCTCGCTGTCCCGGTTGGCCAGCACGCGATCGAGGTGGTCGACCATCTTGTCCAGGTAGTGGGTGTCGCCGTGGGCCTCGTACATCAGCGCGTAGGCCTGCAGGACGTAGGCCTCACCCCAGGCGAGCTTGCCGCTCAGCCC